>JAKCAB010000819.1 GCA_021839785.1 bacterium
GGAGCCGCGGGCGTGGCGGACATCACCGTCAAGGTGGCCAACGCGAGCGGCCTCAGCACCACCAACGTCCTGGCTGTGCTGGTGGGTTGCGACCTCAACGGCGTCTGGCCACAGGCGTGCCCGTTGACGCTGTCCGGCGGTCTGGACGGCAGCCTCATCGCCACGATCCACCAGGCGCTCGACACGCCGGACGGGTCGCGCTGGTTCCGGTTCACGATCCAGCCGGAGAGCCAGCTTTTCGTCACGCTCACCGAGTTGCGGCGCAACTACGACCTGTTCGTCTTTCGCGACATCCAGGCGGTGTATGAAGAACTGCTGCATCCCACGCCGGAAGACCTGGCCCGGTTGGGGGCGGAGTTCGCGCCGGCGGCGTTTTCGCCGGCCGCCTTTTCACCGGCGGCGTTCAGTCCGGCGGCTTTCTCGCCAGCGGCGTTTTCACCCGCGGCGTTCAGCCCCGCCGCGTTTTCGCCCGCGGCCTTTTCACCCGCCGCGTTCAGTCCAGCGGCGTTTTCGCGCGCGCTGTTTTCGCCGGCGGCGTTCAGCCCCGCGGCCTTTTCGCCGGCCGCCTTCAGTCCCGCCGCGTTTTCGCCCGCGGCCTTTTCACCCGCCGCGTTCAGCCCCGCCGCCTTCAGTGGCGCGCAGACGCGCAGCTTGGTGGCGGTCTCGGCCTTTCCCGGTTCGGCGAGCGAAGGCGTTTTTCTCAACACCTGGCAAAGCACGGGCGATTTCTACGTCTGTGTTCGCGGCCGAAATGGGACTTTCGCGCCCGGCGAGCTTTTCCGGCTGGACGTGCGGTTGGTGCCCGGCGGTTGCACCGGCGTGAAGCCGTTGCCGGCACCGACCCTGGCAGCCACGCCTGGCCCCGGCGATGGCTTCCACACCTTGATCCTCGCCGATTTCGGCCGGCTGAATCCAACCGGCGATGCCGACCTCGCGACGCGCGTCGCGGCCCTGCAGGCCAGGCTGGCCACCTTCGCCGCCCGACCCGAGGTGGCCGGCGTGGTGGTGGACGTGGGCGCCGACGCGGCGGTGGCCTTTGCGAATCAGCAGGCCGACGCGATCCCGGATTGTATCTTCGCGAAAAACTTGGTTGCCGGCGCGATCCGGGACGTGGTCCGCCGGTACCGCGAACTCAATCCCGCGCTCGAATACGTGGTGCTCGTAGGTGACGACGATGTCATTCCGTTCTTCCGCCATCCCGACACCGCGGGCCTGGCGAGCGAGAGCAATTTCGTCGTGCCGGTGCTCGACGCGACGGCCAGCCAGGCGAGTCTGCGGCTGGGCTACGTTTTGTCGCAGGACGACTACGGCGCCGTGTGCGGGATCACCGACCAGTTCACCAGTATTCCGCTGCCGGACCTGGCCGTGGGCCGGCTGGTGGAAACGCCGGACGAGATCGCCGGCTTGATCGACGCGTACCTCGCGACGGACGGCGGCCAGGTTGCCGAGCCGCGAGCTTCGCTCGTCACCGGCTACGATTTTCTGGCCGACGCCGCGGAGGCGATCGACGCGGAACTGCGCGCCGGCATGGGCAGCGGGGCGATCCGGATTCATGACCGCCTGATCGCGCCGCGCGGCACCGCGCCGCAGGACGATCCGAACACGACGGCGAATTGGACGGCCACGCAACTGGAGAACCTGCTGTTCGCGCGCCGGCATGACCTCATTTTCCTGGCCGGCCACTTCAACGACGGCGGGGCGTTGGCGGCGGATTACGAAACGCAGTTGAAGGCGTCCCAGGTGGTGACCTCCGCCGTGGACATGGTGAACGCCATCGTCTTCGGCGCGGGCTGCCACGTCGGCTACAACACGGTGGACCGGCACGCGATCCCGGAGGTGACGCAGGCGCCGGACTGGTCGCAGGCGTTCGCGCGTAAACAGGTCACCGCGTTCGTCGGCGGCACTGGTTACCAGTACGGCGACACGGATTTGATCGAGTACAACGAGCGGCTTTACCTCGAGTTTGCCCGGCAACTCCGCACCGGCACGGGGCCGGTCGCGGTGGGCAAGGCGTTGATCGCGGCCAAGCGCGCGTATCTGCGGGGCACACCGGTGCCGCGCGGCATTCACGAAAAGGCGCTGCTGGAAACGACGCTGTTCGGCTTTCCGATGTTGAGCCTCAACCTGCCCGGCGCGCGGCTGCCGTCGCCGGCGAGCAGTTCGATCGTGTCCGCCACGACCGGTTACGCGGCGGACCCCGGCGCCAAGCTGGGTCTCCACCAAGCGGACGTTACGCTTGCGGTTGGACCGCTCGCCGAACACAGCGTGTCGCTCCAAGTCTATGATGCCGGCGGCGCGCAAGGCAAAGTCGCGACCACCTATTTGTCCGGCCAGGACGGCCAGGTCAGCAACCCCGCCGAACCGGTGCTGCCGCTGGTGGTCGCGGACGTCACGTCGCCGACCGCCGGCGAGGTGCTCCGCGGCGTGGGCTTCCGCGGCGGAACTTACGAAGACCACGCGGGCGTGCTGCCGTTGACCGGCGCGCCCGCGACCGAAATCCGCGGCGTGGCGACGGCGTTCCAATCCGACTTCTTCGTGCCGGTCCAGCCCTGGAATGTGGATTACTCAGACAGCGTGTGTGGCGGCGGCCTGGGTCGTGTTCGCCTCAACTTGTTCCCGGCCCAGCATCGCAGTAGCGGGGTCGGCGTGGACCAGGTCACGCGCCGCCAATTCACCGGGCTTTCGTTCCGGCTGTTTTACAGCAGCAACGTCACCACTTACAGCTTCCTGCCAGACCAGTCCGATGCCGACACGCCGGCACTGTCAGGCGCGCCGACCGTCACGGCGGTCGAGGACGTGGTCGAGTCGGGGCAGGTGCTGATCAGCGCGCAAGTGGTGGGCAATCCGGCCGCCGGCATCCAGGAGGTTTGGGTGACCTTCACGGCCACCGACGGTGACTGGCGCGGCAAATGGGAGTCGCTCGACCTCACGCAGCAATCGGACACGCGCGTGTGGGCGGGCACGTTGAACCTGCCGGCGAATGTGGCGCCCGCCGACGTGCGCTACCTGGTGCAAGCGGTGAACGGCGTCGGGTTGGTCGCGATGGACGCGAACGGCGGCGGTTTTTACACGCCGGGCCAGGCCCCGGAAGCCCAGCCGCAACCGCCGACGGCCACGACGCTGACCTTCGACGATTTTCCGCTCGCGCGGCCGTACGGGACCACCGCTCAGTTCAGCGCCGTGCTCGCCACCGCCGCGGGACCGCTCGCCGGCCAGCGCGTGGTTTTCGGCCTCGGCCAGCAACAAGTCCTCGCCGTTACGGACAGCGACGGCCGGGCGAAGGTAGCGTTGCCGCTGGTGAGCGCGCCGGTGGCGTACCGGTTGCAGGCGACCTTCGCTGGCACCGCCGACCTGGCTGGGGCCTCGGCCACCACGCAGTTCGGCATCGTGCCGCAGGACACGGAGATCGTGTTCGAGGACCTGACCGCCACTCGGCCAAACTTGAACGTGCGCGCAACGCTGCGGGACGTCGCCGGGCACCCGCTTTCCGAGCAATCCATTTTCTTCGTGCTCACCGATGCCGCCGGCAAAGTGGTCAAGGCGCGGCCGGTTATCACCGATTACGCCGGGCGCGCCTCGCTGGGAACTGTGCCGCTGAGCAACGCCGGTACTTTCACGCTGCGGGCGTACTACAACGGCCAGGTGCCGCTGAATGGCAGCGTCAGCGCTCCCACGCTGGCCACGGTGTTGGTGGACCCGCGGTATAACGCGTCCACCGCGAGCGGCACGTACACGTTTGCCCTGGTGGCCGCGCCCGCGACGGTCTTGCGAACGGCCGGCCAGGTTGCGCGCGTGAACGTGCATGACCTGCTGGAATCGTCGCGGACGTTCACGGACTCGGTTCTCGGCCTGGTGAGCGTGCAGGCGGCAACGCCGGACGGCGCGGGCGTGGCGGTGGACCCGGCCGGGCAATGGAGCACGTACCAACCGCCGGTTGGCCCCGACACGGCCGGCAGTTTCACCTACACGATCGGTGACCAGAACGGCAACCAAGCCACGGGCGTGGTAACCGTGGAACTGGCCGCCGGCCCGCCCATCCCAAGCCTGGTTTTTGTGGGCATCGAACCGGGGGCGAACGGCGGCGTGCGGCTGCGCCTGACGGGCGTGTCATTCGTAACCTATCAAATCCAGTCCCGCGATGCGCTGGACGGCGGCGCGCCGTGGAACGACATCGGCCTCGCGACTGCCGACGCCGCGGGCGGGTTCGAGTTCACGGACCCGGCCGGGCCGACTGGCGGCGCGCGATATTACCGGGCCGTCGGACCGTGAGGGCCTCGGACCGCGATCGCGGCTGGTTTCGGCCCCTCAAGTGGGTCCGCCGTCTTATACCAAAGTGCATTCAAATGGCTGCGAAACACCCCCTCACCCCAACCCTCTCCCCCGCAGGGGAGAGGGTGCCCGCAGGGCGGGTGAGGGCGCGCTCGTATCCTTTTGATCGCAACTCAGTATTAAGCCAGCACCTTTTCGTACACCGCACGGATGTGCCGCCGGTAGCGCGCGACGGCCGCCAGGAAGTCCTCCGTCGCCGCGAAGCCGCAACGGATGGCCACGCGATATTGCGGCGCCGGGTCGTCTGGCAACTCGGTTTCGCCTTCGTAGCTCCAGCGCCGCAGGATGCCTTCCACGCGCCGCAGCCGCCGGTAGTTTTCGATCAGCGGGTCGGCGTCGGCCACGGGAAGCACGCCTTCGGTCTTCGCGCGGCGCAAGGCCTGGAGCGTGTTCGGCTCGTGCCAGCCGTGTGCGAGGCAAAAAACCTGCGCGAGAAACTCCGCGTCCACCAAACCGCCGACACCGGTCTTGATCGCCAGCGCATCTTTGCCGGCCGGCGTGCGCTCCTTTTCGATGCGGCGTCGCATCCGCGCGATCTGCTGTTTCCAATCCGGGGTGCGCGCCGTGGCCGGGCAGTCCGCGTGGCTGAAATTGGCGAGGCCGGCGACCATCGCCTGAAAGTGCGCGCCCACCGTGGCGTCGCCGGCCACCGGCCGGCAGCGCGAGAGCGCCTGGATTTCCCAAAGCTGCGCGCGTGACCGGTAATACTCGGCGTGCGCCCGCAGCGTGTTGACGAGCAGCCCTTTCTCGCCGTCCGGCCGCAGGCGGGCGTCCACCTCGAACGCCACCCCGTGCTCGGTCTGGCTGGAAATCAGGTCCAGCAAATCCACCGCCACGCGCTGGAGCGCCGGCAGGTTTTTGACTTTGTCGTCGGCCACGAAGACCACGTCCAGGTCGGAGCCGTAGTTGAGTTCGTTGCCGCCCAGCTTGCCCAGGCCGATGATCGCCAGCGGGCAGGTCTTGAGGCGGTGTTTGCGCAGGACGGCTTCGAGGGCGTATTGGAGACACGCCTCCGCCAGCGCGGAAAGCTCGACCAGGTTCTGCTCGAAGTCGGCCAGGCCGAGAATGTCGCGCAAGCCGATGCGCGTGAATTCCGCCTCGTGGTAGCGGCGAATCCACAACCGCTGGTCGGTGTCGTCCGCGCCGTGCCGGAGATCGGCCAGCGTCCGCGTGGCACTGCGCGATTCGCGGAGCCGGCCGCTTTGGGCGAGATCGTCGATCAAATCCGGCGTGCGGATCGCGGTCTCTGCCAGGAATTCCGAGCGGTCGAACAGGAACACCATCAGTTCGAAGAACGACGGGTTGGCCGCCCAGGTCTCGAACAGGAGCGCGCGTGCGCCGTAGGCGGCGACGAAGGTGTCCAGCCGGGCGAGCACGCGGTCGGGATCGGACAGCCAGCGCGCCTGCGGGTCGCCATCCGCGCCGGCTGCCGCCCGCCGTTGGGCGAGCGTGTCGCGGCGGGGGCACCAGTTCAGGAGCCGGGCGAACAGCTCGCGCGCGAAACTTTCGGTGCGCGGGGACGTGTGTCCGAAACCGGGCCCGTGCAAGAACGTGCTGGCCAGGCGGAAGGCCTGGTCGGGGTCGCGGAACGAGGCGTTCGCCAGCCGCGGCTTCCAGTACGCTTCGTTGCCGGTGAACGGCGGCCAGTCGGCGGTCTCGCTGGCGGTTTCGGAAGCGTCCCCCTGCGCACCCAGCAGTTCCTCATAGCTGCGGCGCACGTGCTCGCGGTGTTTTTGCATGGCGGTCTCGAAATCCGCCAGCCCGGGGAAACCCATCAGCCGGGCAAGCCGTTCGCGCGCGCGGCGCTCGGTCGGGAGCGTATGGGTCTGGAGGTGGTTCTCCATCTGGAGGCGGTGCTCGACGTCGCGCAGGAATTCGTACGCGCTGACCAAAGCCTCGC
>JAKCAB010000156.1 GCA_021839785.1 bacterium
TGAGCCGGTGGTCGCGCAAGCGAGGAAACACGACCTGCTTCCAGTAGTGGCGCGGGTCAATCGCGTCGCACATCGCCAAGTAGAGGCTGAACGATGCGACGCGGATCGCATCGCGGTTGATGTCCACTCCGAACAGGTTGTTCTCCAAAATCGGCTTGAGGTCGGGAACTTTCGGCGCTTTGCCGTGGTGCGCGTTGCGCCAGCGGCGGACGAGGCGTTGAAAGGCCTTGACCAAGAAAATCCCCGAGCCGCACGAAGGGTCGAGGATTTTCAAATCCCATTCCTTGCCGTCCCACGGCAGCGCGTCGTCCAGCACAAAGTCCGCGAGATGCGGCGGCGTGTAGTAGGCCTTGTCCTTCTCCGCGTCCTCGCTGATGAATTGCTCATAGACGCTGCTGATGAATTCCAGCGGAATCGTGTCGAAGGAATACTCGCGCCACAGCGTTGGCTGGCGTTTGTCCATCTGCATCCGTCCGGAAACAAAATCCGCCAGCAATTTCAAATGCCTCGGCTTAACTTGCTCCTTTTCCTCCTCCCACTCGTGCGCGCGCGCCGCCGCCGAACTGCCTTTCCCGGGAAAGAGGTCGCCGTTGAATTTCCCGTTTAGCCATTTGAACAACTCGTAAGTGTCGTCGAGGTCGGTCAAGATGGATTCGAGTCCGTCGTGAGGTTTTGACAGCGCTCCCTGCAACCGCCCTTGCATGAGCTTGCCGTCGAGGAACGGCTTGCCGGTTTTGTCCTTACGATGAAACAGGAATTGGACGAAGATCAGCCGCGCGAGCAGGTCATGGCAAACATCCTTGGGAAGTTTGGCGTCGAGCAATTCGTTGCGGACAAACCGCAGGTTGCCCAAGAGCAGGGCATCGGCGCGCTCCTCGGCGCGAAATTGCTTCGGGCGTTGACGGAAAAACTCGCCCGAAATCAAATTCACCCAATGCAGCGCGCTAGCCGCGGTCTGCGAAAGCGACGGTAGATTGCCCTGTCCACCGCCCGCGTTCGTGTCAAACGCCAGCTTACTCTGGAGGTCGGCGGTTGGCGGCTTGCAGCACGTCCACGCGCGCAGCCGATCACGCTCCGCCGTGATCAGCAAGCGCGTCCGGCAAAAATTCCACGCGAGCTTGTGAGCGAACTGCAATTGCTCATCCGAGGGGTGCTTCGAAAACTCACATACGATCGCCAGCGGAGCTTCAGTGCTGGTTGCTTCTGGAGCGGGGGACAGAACTCCAACCTGAACGTCCGCACCTCGCTGCTTGAGCGGAAGGCCGATTTTTGCTTGGGCCAATTCTGCGAGAACGCGATTGCCGCCGCCGGAGGGCTTAATTACCTGTCGGCGCTCAGGCCAGCCTAGTTCGCGAGATGCTTGGTCCAGCAGCATGGGCAAGCGCAAGTTAAACTGGGAAGCAGTTGCTGTGCAATACAGCGTGTTGCGGTCCGGCGTAGATGTCGCGGAGCAGGATGAGATGGCCGATTTCGTGGGCGACTGAAAAGCACAGCCGGCATTCGAGGCGAGGACTCATGAACGAGCGCTTGTCCAGTAGGATGGAGGCGAGGTCGAGGATTTGCACGGGCAGAACCTGACCGGCGGTGGCGGCGGCGACCAGGCGTTGTAGGCGGCTTACTTCACCACCAACTTGAAGCTCGCGCTGTGGCTGTTGAACTCCGGCGCGTACAGGCATTCGATGTTCGCCATGCCGGTCTGGTATTCGCCGCGAAGCTGGATCCGCGTCGAGTACTCGAACACGTAGGTGCCTTTGGGCAGGTAATCGATGAAGAAGTGGCTCGCCGTGTCGCGTGTGGATTCGTAATAACCAAGCCCGTCTTGGTACCGGTAGCCGGAGAGTACGTTCACCGGCTCGGTGCCGCTGCCGCGTTGGTCTTTGAGGTGGACGTATTCCATGTCGCGGTCCACGCGAAGTTCGAGGCGGACCACCAGCTCATCGCCGACGCTCACCGGGCCTTTGACCGGTTCGAGCACCGGGCCTTTGGCCGTGTTCTTTTTGGTGAACAAGGTTTTTGTGAGCTTCAACGGCGTGTCGGCGTAAGCCTTCACCTTGGCCATGTCTTCGAAGTACTGCCAGTGAACGCTGCCCCAGGCGACGCCCGCGTCGAGCTTCCGCACCGTGATCTCGCCCAGCTCGGGTTTCACCTCCGGGCCGACGAACCGGCGCTCGTAAAAGCCGGTGCCGGGCTCGGGTGCGGATTTCGGATTTCGGATTTCGGATTTCGGACTTGTGCCCGGTGTCACGTCGATGCCGTCCAGCTTCACCTCCACGAGCTGGCCGCCAGCCAGGAGGTTGCGCCCGCGGAGCAGCAGCGCATAGACGGCGTCCGCGGTGGCCTTGGTCGTTTTCCAGTTTTGAGTCTGCTTTTGTTTGAGCAGCCAGACCTGGCACTCCTCGACGGCCGGGGCGTCGTTCGCGATTTCGGCGAAGGCCTCGATCATCAACGCCTGGGTCTCGATCGGCGCGCGATACCACCACCAGCTCAGCTCGGTGTCGCGCCAGTACCGGCCCAATTCCTCGCTGGTCACGCTGCGCTCCTTGAGCGATCGCAGGATGGCCTGGGCGGTCGCCGTGTCGCCAAAGCGGTTCAGCGCCAGCGCCAGGTGGCCTTGCGTCTGGCGGTCGCCGGTCTGGAGCCAATGCTCCTTGGCGCGGGCGAGGAAGAAATCCAGCATCGGTTTCTGCGCGGGCTGAATGGGCCGCTCCTTCAAGAAAAAGCTCCGACCGTACAAATACAACGCATCGGTGGGGCTGGGCACGTAGTCTTCAGGCTGTTTCCAATCTTGGAGAATTCGCTCGTAATGCTCGGTCATCCAGGTGTCCAGGCGGTCGAGCGATTGCACGGCGGGGTCCACCGGCACATCGGCGCCCAAGTGCCGCAGCCGACCGAAGCCAGTGACGATGTACAGCGTGATGTAATCGCTGCGTGGCCCGCCGGGGAACCAGGCCCAGCCACCGTCGGGCAGTTGCGCCTCGCGCAGCTTTTGGAGCGCGCGCTCCATTTCCGAGCCGAGCCGGTTGTCGTCGAACAACACGCCGACGTTCCTGCGTGCCTGGCTTTCGCTTTCAGCCTGCTGGAGCCAGGGCGATTCTTCGAGCATGACGCTTTTGAGGTCCTGGTTTTTCTCCAGCGGGCTGTCGAGCGCGGGGGTGTTCTTCCAGAGCTCGAACACCCGGCGAATCTTCGGGTCCGAGTTCGCGACGAACCGGGCCAGCGTGTTCGCGTAATAGCGGTTGAACGTCTGCTCGCTGCACTCGTACGGGAACTCCATCAAATACGGGAGCGCCATCACCGCGTACCACGCCGGTCGCGACACCATTTGCACGGTCAGGCTTTGCTGGCGGAGCGTCTCCGATTGGCCGGAGTCGAGCAGCGACTTGAACTCAAACTTCTTCGTCGCCGGGCCGCGGATTGGCAGCGGCAACGATTCGGTCACCAGAATTCGCCGAGCCAGCACCGGCACAAAACCCTCCTCGCCGTCGGACAGAGTCTCGGTCGCGGCCACCGCCTTGTAAGTCAGGACGGCCAAGCCGTCGGGTACGGCAATGCGCCAGGCGAAGCTCCGCGATTCGCGCGCCGGGATGTCGAAGCTCTGTTCTGGCGTGCGGTTCGCCAGCAACGCATCGGCGGACTTCTCCGTCAGGCCGTCATTGAAGGTGAGCCGCACCTGGCCCCGCTGGGCTTGGTCGCTCTGATTCGAGACTTTCACGGTGAATTCGATCACGTCGCCTTCGCGGAGAAAGCGCGGCGGGTTCGGTTGCACCATCAGGTCTTTCGCCGTGACCGCTTTGCCTTCGAGCAGGCCGGCGCGGAGCTGGCGGTCGTGGGCGAAACCGAGAAAGCGCCACTCCGTCAGCGCCTCGGGCATCGTGAACTGGATGCGCACCGTGCCGTTGGAATCGCTGAGCAGGTGGGGGTAAAAGAACGCGGTTTCCGTGAGGTTCCTGCGGGCGGTCACTAGGCTCAAATCCAAACCCTTGCCCGAAGCCGCCGCGGCGGCGGGCAAGGCCGCTCGCGCCGCACCCGCGGTGACGTCTGCCGCGGGGGACAAGCCTTTGGCGAGGAATTCATCCTGCGGGGCGCCTTCAACCGCCGCGTTCAACATCGTGGATGCGACGCCGGTAGCCACCATCGGGGCGCCCAGCATGACGCCATCCGCCTCGGCTCCGGCGCCGAGGCTCCGGGGCGCCAGGCCGTAACGTATGTTGAACCGGGGAAGCAGCGCGGCGGCGAGGTCGGAGGAAAACGCCCGGTAAGTCCACAGCACCGGCACATTCAGCAAGACCCAACTGTGGTGGAACATCTGAAAGTCGCGGACGGCGTTGGCAAAGCTCACTCCCACTCCTAATGGCTCCTGCCGGAACACCCCGAAGCCCGCCGGCCAGTTCAGAGTCGCGAATTGGTCCAGCGACGCGTCGTACAAAGTGGCCACCAACTCCGCGACGGCCTTCTCGGCATTTCGACCTTCGACCTTCGGACTTCGCACTTCCAGGGTCCAGGTCTCCTTCTGCCCCGGCTGGAGTTTGGAAGTAAAATGCTCCCAGCTTAACTCCAGTTTTTTATTCCGCCACGGCACGCTCACCGGCCGCGTGGTCAGGTAAGCGCGGTTTTCGCGCACGAACGTCACGAGCAACGTGAAACCGCCCCGCATGGCCTCGCTCACGGTCTGCTTGATCTGCGCCTGCGTCGCGCTTGGCGGGGTCCAGTAACGCTGGAGCATTTGACCGCGATGCTCGATTTCGACGAACGCGCGGCCGGCGTCGTAACCGGTGCCCCAAAGCGCCGTGAACTCGTCGCCGGGTTGGACCTCCCACGCCGGCGCGGCGAGGACCTGCGGCACCTTGATCGCCAGTTTGTCCGCGCCGGGACTGAGGATCTGCAGCGGCAGCCGGCCGGTCACTTTTTTCCCGAAACGGTCCTGCGTTTCCAGCACGACCCGGTAAACGCCGGCGGGCAATTGGAAATCAAGCTTCGCCAGGCCGTTCGTGTCGGTCGTGAAACCACGCTCGGCTACCACCGCGCCCAGCGGCCAGTTGTTCGGGTCAGACAGGTCCGGCTCCGCGGCATCCTCCTCGCCGGCGGTGCCGCCGCGAGTCCGGAAGCGCGGGCCATAGCCGCCCGCGAGTTTTGGCCGCTGGATCTTTTCCGGCGCCTGCAACGCGTGAACTTTGATCGAGCCCTCGGCGACCTGCGGTTCGCCGTCCAGCGTCGTGGTGTGGATTTCCAAGCTGACCGGCTGGTCGTCCGTGAGCCAGTCGGCGGCGGAGACGCGAGCTTCGAGCGCGGTGTAGCCGAGCCGGATGGTGCGCGCCTCGGAGTCGGAGCGCGTCTCGCCCGCGCCGTCGGTCACATCCGCGTGGACTTCGAACTCGAACGTCGGTTCGTCAGCTTCCGGCACCTTTGGGTCCGGCTTGGCCGTGAAGACCACCTCGAAGCTGCCGTCCGTGTCTGTCCGGGCCGTGCCGTGGGCGATCTCCTGGCTCTCGCGCTGCGGCCAACCACCGCGCCGCCAGCCCCAGCCCCACCACCACGGCATCCGCACTTGGCGCACGACGCGGTATTTCACCGCCGCGTCGTCCACCGCCGCGCCGGTGTAGGCCGTGGCGTGGCCGTTCAGCCGCACCTCGCCGTTCAACTTGGCGGCGGTCTGGGGGGCGTCGAGCGTGACCTGGAATTTCGGCCGTTTGTATTCCTCGACCCGGACCCACGTCTCGCCGGGCGGGCCACCCGCGACCTTCAGCCGCATCGAGCCCAGCAGCCGGTCGCGCGGCGCGGTGAAGCTGCCGCTGAACGCGCCGTAGTCGTTGGCACGTCGCTCTTGCCGGGCGATTTCCTTGTTGTTCGGGTCGGAAAACACCACCGTCAACCGCCGGCCGGCGAGCACTTCGTAATTGTCCGTGGCCCAGTCGGCATGCAGGCAGATGCCTTTGTACTGGATGGTCTGGCCGGGCCGATAAAGCGCGCGGTCGGTAAAAAAGATCGTCCGGTCGATCGTCGGCGTGGGCCGCCCGGGTTGTGGGCGGTCATGCTCGCCGGCGGTGGCGAGGGACTGGCCGCGGGCGGTGGCTTTGATGAGCACGCCGCGGTTCACCGGCGCCGGCAGCGTGAAGAAACCGTTGGTGTCCGTGCTGGCCTCCGGCACGGGGACGCGAGTGCCTTGATCGTTCAAGTACCAGCCTTGCACCCGCGCGCCTTCGATCGGCTCGCCGCTGGCGGCGGCCAGCAC
>JAKCAB010000189.1 GCA_021839785.1 bacterium
CACGGTGGCGGCCACGAACTGGGCCACCGACCCGCCTTGCTTCACCACGTCGAAACACTTCACCGCCGCCGCCAAGTCCCCGATCTTGGACGACGCCACGAAACCCACGTTTGGCGTCTTCTTGCGCTGGAAGGCGGACGTGTACACGAGGAATCCGCCGCTGCCGGCGAACTGAAAGTCCGCGTAAAGCACCGGCTTGCCGGAGGTGGCGATGGTCTGCACCACCTGGTTCCAGCAATTCATCTGGTAAACCAGGTAGCCGTCGATCGACGCGGTTTGGTCGGCTTCGAGGATCTTCTTGGCCTGCTCCGCGCCGGTGGCCAGCGAGGGCAGGAATTCGAAGCCCGGACAACGCTGGGTCAACTCGCGGTTGATCCGGCCCATCACTGGCACGAAGTCGAAGCCTTTGTTCGGCCAGTCCGGTCCGGGTTGCTGCGGTGCGTGGAGGGCATAGACGATGCGAATGCGCGTCTTGTCTTTGGTTTCTGCGGCGCGCAGCAGGGAGGGGGAGGTCAGCAGGCCGAGCGCTCCGACGCAGGCGGTGGAAGTCTGGGCGAGGAAGCGGCGGCAGTTCATCGGGCAGCAGGCACAGGCCGAAGGCAGGTTCTGAGTGTTCATGGCTGGTAAGCTGGTTTTGATCCGTCAGGCGATGGCTTGGTATTTGGACCCTTCGGCGCCATCAGAGCAACTGGAAAGTGAAGCGCAGAAACTGAGCATCAATTGGCACAGACAGGCTTCCCCCCCATCGGCCGGCAAGGGCGATTCCAACACTCGCTCAACCGTCCTGGCGGCTCCCGGCGGTGGTTGATCGGAAGCCGGCTTCGCCGGGGTGGGACTTGACCGGCCGCGCCGGTGGCCTTACCGGTTGAAAAGTTCTACCCCGGCTGGAGGCTCGGTATCTCTTGGCTTGGCCCGGCGGCGCGTGGAATGAACTGCGGATCACCGAATCGACCTGTTGGCGTTATGAACACCTACAAAGTTCTGCTGCGGGACCGGCCCGATGAATTCGTGGTGGCCCATCGGTATCGGCGTGAGGGAGACCAGTATGTCTTTGAGGACGACGAGGACTCGGAGGTCCAGTTCTTCGATGCCGCCGAGGTTGTGGGGATCATGATCGTGCCTCCGGAGGGCTTGGACACGCCCGGCAGCCGGGCGGCGTGAAAGCCGGACCACCCGCGGGTGCACCTGCCAGCCCTTTCGGCGCCCCGCCGAACCCGGGAGCCGCTGGTGTCTCACCGATACAAAGGACCGCGGATGTCTAACCCGCGCAAAAGCAGGAGCGCAGGTGTCCAACCTGCCTTGGCGCGCGGCTGTCCCAGCCGCAGAAGCGCGGGATCCAGCCCACGCCGGGCTTCCGACTGGCCCCGGCTTGCCAAACCTTGGAGCCGTGGTGGCGCTGACCTTTTGCCGAATCGAAGCCCGCGACCCTTTGCGTCGGTGAGACACCAGCGGCTGCGACCGAGACGGTCGCGCGCCTCAAATCGGGATGCGTCCCTTTTAAACGAGAGGTGAGGCCAGGTTCCGGTTATTCCGCCTTGACGCTGGTCTGCTTGGTGGGAACCAGCTTCTGACTCGGATACCCTTCGACCTTCTCGCCGCGCACCCGGAGCGAATGCGCCAGCGCGTACTTGAATTCCTCTGGCGCGGTTGCCAGGGCCGCCCGCAGCGCGCTCACGGCCGCCGGGTGCGGGAGGCGCTCCAACGCACAACGCGCGGCTTCGCGCACCTCGGCTTTCGCGAGCTGCGCCGCGATCGGTCCGACGGCCGGCTCGTCACCGATCTCGGAAAGCATCCACACCGCCTCCCGGCAAACCGGCGCCGCGGCGGTGGCGAGCAAGCCGATGAGTTCCCGGGCCACGGCCTGGCGCTCCGCGTCCGCACCCGGCCGGCCCGCTTGGCGGACGATTTTCCACAAGCCGCGTGTTGCCGCGCGGGCGATCTCGAAGTCCGAATCCGTCATAACCGCGGCAAGCGGCTTGACGGCGGCGGCGCCGTACGCGGCCGCACCTTGCCAGGCGGGGCCGCGCACTTTGTCGTCCGTGCTTCGGATTCTGGCGATCAAATCGCTGACATCGCCGGCAGCGGCGGCGAGGGCGGAGGCGGTCAGCGCAGGGGCGGCGGTCAGGGGCGGCGAAGTCTTCATGGTGTGGAAATCGTCTGAATGCTATGCCCACGGCGTGCCTTCCGACCAGCCTTTTCAAGCAAGCGCGCGCGACTTAGCGGGCACAGCTCAATTTTTGGCGGCGCGCGGCCGTCTCGGTCGCAGCCGCTGGTGTCTCACCGACGCAAAGGGTCGCGGGCTTCGATTCGGCCAAAGCTCAGCACCACCACGGCTCCAAGGTTTGGCAAGCCGGGGCCGGTCGGAGACCCGGCGTGGGCTGGATCCCGCGCTTCTGCCGGATTAACCGTGTTTGACGGGCCGGCTTCCATTAAGCTCCGCGCATCGCATGTCTGACGCCCTCGATGAATGGCTCGCCCGGCTGCGCCAGGCCTGGGAGCAAGGCACGCTCGTGAAGTTGACACTGGGCGCCCACCGTGGCGCCGAGGCTTCGCTGCGGAACGTCTTCGCGCGACCGGTCGCACTCCGCGCCGGGACACGGTTGTCGTTCGTGTTTCGGCACGCGACGAAGGACATCACCAAAAACCTGCCGCTGGCCGAAGCGCTGGAACTGGTCGCCCGCAGCTTGGGGGCCGACTTCGGCAGCGCGCACCTGTTCACCACCGAGGCGGAGTGGGAGCTTCAACTTCCGGCCGGCGGCGAACCGCGGTTGGAGAAGCGCCCGGCGCGGCACGGTGTTCCGGCGGCAACTGCGCACGACCGCGAAAAGCCGCGCCTCGTCGATGCCGCCGCTCCGTGGCTGCGCGCCTTGGGCGTGACCAACGCCGACGGGCAGGTGCGCGAAGGCATGGCCGCGAAATTTCGGCAGATCGACAAATTCGTTGAAATCCTGCAGCACAGCCTGGCCGGACTGCCGCCGCGAGCGGACCGCGCCTTGACGCTGGTGGACATGGGTTGCGGCAAAGGCTACCTGACCTTCGCGGCTTTCGACTGGCTGCGGCGCGCCGGGTGGCAACCCTTGGAAGTGCGCGGCCTCGAGGCCCGCGAGGATCTGGTGGCGCTGTGCAATCGCGTGGCGTTGGCGGAGCATGGCGACGGTCTGCGATTCGAGCGCGGCACGATCGCCAGCGCCACGCTGGAGCGCGTGGACGTGCTGGTGGCCTTGCACGCGTGCGACACGGCCACGGACGATGCCATTGCCAAAGGCATCCAGGCCGGAGCCGCGCTGATTCTGGTGGCGCCGTGCTGTCACAAGGAACTGCGTCCGCAATTGCAGGCCCCGCCCGTGCTCAGTGGCGCGCTCAAGCACGGCATTTTCCGCGAGCGACAGGCCGAGTTCGTCACCGACGCCTTGCGGGCCGGGTTGCTCGAATGGGCCGGCTACCAGACCAAGGTGTTCGAGTTCATTTCCACCGAGCACACCGCCAAGAACCTGATGATCGCGGCCGTGAAACGGGAGTCGCCTCGTCACCGCGAGGATGTGGCCGCAAAGGTGCGTGGGCTGGCCGAGTTCTATGGCATTCATTCGCAACGGTTGGCGCGGCAATTGGGCTTCGAGTTCGGCGGCGGGATCGGCCTGGGCGCCGGGGGTTAGGACCGTTGAAGGCAAACGGTTCGAGGCACGGAGAATGCTGTTTTTGGAGGTATGAACGCTGAAATCATCAAAGGTCGGACGAAGGCGGAAATGCTGGCGACGTTCGCGCGGCGGCACCGGCGACCGGCGGTTGCGCCGGGCGGCGAGCGCCGGCGAGCGGTGTCCAGTCCGCCCGCGCCGGTCAAAGCGCCCTGTCCGTCCACGCCGGGCTAAGCTTCCGTTCGTGGATTGACTGGAGGCCGCCATGCGATTCGCCACCCCGTTGTGTTTGGCGCTGATCGGCGCGTTTTGGCCATGCACTGGAGTGGCTGCCGACGCGCCTTGGCGGGCGTTCGCGGACGGGCGATTCGCCTGGAAGGCGTCGGGGCCGCTGATCGATCCCGGTCCCAGCCGCAACGCGGCGGACCCGCACCTTGCGCTGAAGGATCCCAGCGTGGTTTTCCAGGACGGGCGATGGCACTTGTTCGCCACGCGGCGGCAAAAGTCCGGCAAGGTCGGGATCGAATACCTGGCGTTCCGCGACTGGTCCGAGGCCAACGCGGCGCCCCGGCACGACCTCGCCTTGCACGGCCAGTATTACTGCGCGCCGCAGGTCTTCTTCTTCACGCCGCAACAACGCTGGTATTTGATTTACCAGCTCGCGGACAGCAATCGAACGCCAGCGTTCGGCCCGTTTTTCTCGACCACCACCAACCTCGCGGACCCGCAATCGTGGAGCCGCCCAGCGCCGATGGTGACGAACGCGCCGGCCAAGCCCAAGTGGCTGGATTTCTGGGTCATTTGCGACGCGACGAACGCCCACCTGTTTTACACCTCGCTGGACGGGCACCTGTGGCGGCGGGACGCGCGGAAAAGCGATTTCCCGCTCGGCTGGTCGGAGCCGCGGCTGGCGCTCGCCGGTGACATCTTCGAGGCCTCGCACACTTACAAGCTGAAAGGCCTCGACCGCTACTTGACAATCATCGAAGCCCAAGGCGGCGGGCGGCGCTACTACCAGGCTTACCTGGCAGACCGGCTCGACGGGCCGTGGCGAGGTTTGGCGGACACGGTGGAAAGACCCTTCGCCGCCGCGGCGAATGTCGCGCAGGATACCGCGTGGACGGCGAACATCAGCCACGGGGAATTGTTGCGCGCCGGGGTGGACGAGTTCCTGGAGGTCGATCCCGCCAACGTGCGGTTTTTGTTCCAAGGAGCGAGCGACGCCGAATATCGCGGCGCCGGCTACGGCGGCATCCCCTGGCGGCTCGGGTTGCTGGAAATGCAGCGCTGAGCGAAGCTCCACCGCGGGACCGATCCCGCCAGGCGGCTCAGAGCCGGCCCACCTCGTCCAGAATTTCGCCGTTCGCAGCGCGGAGCGTTACTTGCAAGGCCAGGCGGCCGTCGGCGTGGGTCGAGCAACTCAGACACGGATCGTACGCGCGGATGCCGGCCTCGACGCGGTTGAGCAGCGGCTCGGGAATATCCGGCCCCTGGATGTAATGGCGCGCGATCTGGGTGATCGTGCGGTTCATCGCCAGGTTGTTTTGGCCGGTGGCGATGATCATGTTGACCCGCTTGATCAGGCCGTTGTCGTCCACCTCGTAATCGTGGAAGAGCGTGCCGCGCGGCGCTTCGCTGGCCCCGACGCCTTGGAGTTTGTTGATGCCGGCATCGGCACGGAGGCGCTCGGAGAGGATGTCTGGTTCGGCCAGGAGTTTTTCGATGTGCTCCAGCGACGCGAGGATTTCGATCAACCGCGCGTAGTGGTACAGGAACGACGAGGTGACCGCGCCCCAGCCCAGGGCCTTGAACTTGACCAGTTCGTCGTCGGCCAGCGGCGTGCCGATGCGCCGGCAGATGTTCAATCGCGCCAGCGGGCCGACGCGGTACATCCCCGCCGGGCACCCCATCGGTCGGTAGTAAGGCGACTTCAGATACGACGAAGGTTCGACCGACTCGCCGATGTATTCTGAGTAGCGTTCCGGGTCGATCTGGTCGGCGATCACGTTGCCACTGCCGTCCACGAACCGGAGTTTTCCGCCGTAATGCTCCCAAGACCCATCCGGCCCCACCAGGCCCATGAACAGGGTGGGGAAATTGCCGAACACCTGGGTCTCGGTTTCGTACTTGGCGAGGAGACTGCGGAAAATCTCGATACCTTTGAGCGTGGTGGCCTTGGCCTCGGGCAGGCCGGCGCGGATGAGGTCGCGATTCGCGGCCGTCAACGGCTCGCGCACCCCGCCGGGCACGGCCCAGGCCGGATGGATTCGGCGCCCGCCCAGCACTTCAATGACCTTCTGGCCAAACTGCCGCAGTCGAATGCCCGCGCGGGCGAGGTCGGCGTCGGCGGCCATCAAGCCAAACACGTTGCGCTTGTCGATGGGCGCGTCCCAGCCGAGCAACAAATCGGGCGCGCTCAAGTGGAAGAAGCTCAGCGCGTGCGATTGCACGATCTGGCCCAGGTTCATGATCCGCCGCAGCTTGGCCGCGGTGGGCGGGATGTTCACCGCGAGGATGGCGTCGCACGCCTTGGCCGAGGCCAGCAGGTGGCTGACCGGGCAGATGCCGCACACGCGCGGCGTGATGCCC
>JAKCAB010000570.1 GCA_021839785.1 bacterium
TCGTCCAGGAACCCAACCTCAAGAACGGCTGCGGTGGTCTGCGCGACTACCAAAACCTGCTGTGGATGGCGTTTTTCCGGTACGGCGCCCGCACCACGGCCGATCTCGAACGACGCGGCCTGATCAAGGAGCGGGAGCGGCGCGCGCTGGACGAGGCGTATGAGTTCCTGCTGCGGGTCCGCAATGACCTGCACTACCGCGGCGAGCGCACGAACGACGTGCTCACCAAACACGTGCAACCGGCGGTCGCCCGCGCGATGGGCTACCACAACGGCTCGCCGCGCGAACGTTTGGAGCGGCTGATGCAGGCGTATTACGGACAGGTGCGCGAAATTCACGACCAGACTCGCAACCTCGAGCAACGCCTCGCTTTGGTGCGGCAGCCCGGCCGGCTGCCGCGCCTGGCCTACCTGTTGCGGGAACGCCGCAAACGCGCAGCCTACGAACTGGACGGATTCAAGTTCGTGGACGGCGAAGTGCTCGCGGCCTCGGAGCGCATTTTCGAAGCGCAGCCCCGCCGGCTCATGCGTGTCTTCCTGAACGCGCAGCAGCGCGGCTTGAAGCTGGATCCCGACCTGGCCCGGCTGGTGCGCGACCACGTGCACCTCGTGGACCGTTCCTTCCGGGAGGATCCGGTGGTGCACGAAGCGTTCCTCCTGATCCTCCAGCATCCCGGCAAGGTGGCGCCAATCCTGCGCCAGGTGAACGAACTGGGCGTGCTGGGGGCCTTCCTGCCGGCGTGGAATCGTCTCGCCGGCCTGGTGCAACACGAGTTTTACCACCAGTTCACCACCGACGAGCACACGCTGGTCTGCCTGGAAAAACTGGACGCGATCTGGAACCTCCAGAGCGAAAAGCTCGCGCCCTACACGGAAATCTTCAAAAAAATCCAGCGCCCCCAAGTGTTGTATCTGGCGCTATTGCTCCACGACACCGGCAAGGGCGAAGGCCGCAACCACGCCGAAAGCGGCGCCCGCATCGCCGCCACCGTCGCCCGCCGGTTGCGCCTGCCGGAGGACGACGCCACCCGCCTCCAATTCCTCGTCCGGCACCACCTCAGCATGGTGACCCTTTCCCAGAAGCGCGACCTCGACGACCCCCACGTCATCGCCAGCTTTGCCGAACGCGTGGCGAACGCCGAAAACCTGCACGCGCTGACCTTGTTGACGCTCGCCGATTCGCTGGGGACGAGCGACAAGCTGTGGAGCGCGTTCAAGGACCAGTTGCTGCTCATGCTTCACGAACGCGTGGATCGGCACTTGCGCGGCGAAATCCGGCTGGCGGAAGAGGCCGATCGCGCGCGGCTGCGGGCCGAGGTGCGGAGCCTGGTGCCCCGCGAAATCCACGACGACGAAATCGACGCCCATTTCGCGAACCTTCCGCCCTCGTACTTCCGGGAGGCGCACGCCGGCGAAGTGGCCACCGACGTGCAACTCGCTCACGAGTTCATCCGCGCCCAAGTGCTGGGGGAGGATTCGCCGATGGCGCCGGTGGTGCAGTCGAGTCACACCCCCGCGCATGGCTGTTCCGTGGTTCGCTGCTGCGCCTGGGATCGCCACGGACTGTTCGGCCGGCTGGCCGGAGCCCTCACCGCGGCGGGACTGAACATCCTCAGCGCGGAAATCTACACGCGCGGCGACGGTTTCGTGTTGGACACGTTTTACGTGGTCGAGCCGGCCACCGGCAACCCGGCGGGCCAGCGCGCCCTGGATCGCTTCAAGGAGCTCGCCCGCGAGGCGTTGACCGGCCAACTGGACCTCGTCCGGCGCCTCCGCTCGCAGCGCGGTTTGTCCCAACCCCGCTACCTCGAACCGGGCGGCGAACCGCTCGCGCCCCGGATTCAATTTCACCAGGAATCCAGCCCGGCGCGGACGATCCTCGAGGTCGATGCCGAGGACCGGTTGGGTTTGCTCTACACGATCGCGACGGTGCTGGCCGGGCTGGGCGTGGACATCTCGCTGGCCAAGATCAATACCGCCAACGGCGTGGCTTCCGACGCCTTCTACATTTCCGAGGCGGGCGGCCAGCCGATCCAGCCGGGGTCGCGACAGGCTCAGATCATCGGTGCCTTGCTCAGCGCCATCAAGCAACTCGACTGACCCGAGGCGAGGACCCGCCGCGCGTCTCTGCCATTGCCTGGCCCCGAATTGGCCTTATGCTCGATGACGTGGAACGCACGGACCTCAAGCCCCCGCCCGCCGCTTCGCCTTCGCCCGCCAACCGGGCGGGCCGGCACGCGACCGTTTCATTGTCGGGCCGGGAGCGTTTTCGCCGCGCCTGCGCCTGCGAAGCGCTGGATCGCCCGCCGGTCTGGCTCATGCGCCAGGCGGGGCGTTGCCTGCCGGAATACCGCGAACTCAAGCAGCGCTACACGTTCCTCGAATTAGTCCAATCGCCGGCGCTCGCCGCCGAGGTCACGCTCCAGCCCATCCGCCGGTTTGGCTTCGACGCCGCCATCGTTTTCAGCGACATCCTCGTGATCGCCGAGGCGCTCGGGCAACCGTACCGCTTCACCGAAGGCGAAGGCATCAAGATGGAATGGACGATCGAGTATGGCAGCCACGTGGACCGGCTCGAACCTCGCGCCGTCGCCGACCGGCTCCAGTACGTCGCCGAGGCGCTGCGGCTGGCGCGGGCCGAGCTGGGCACCGAAACGGCCTTGCTGGGCTTCGCGGGTGCGCCGTGGACGCTCGCCAATTTCATGCTCGAAGGCGGGAGCGCCAAGACGTTCACCAAGGCGAAAACGCTCTTCCACGAAAACCCCAGCCTTTATGGCCGGCTGGCCGAAAAGCTCGCGATGGGCATCGCCGAATATTTGAAGCTTCAGATCGCCGCGGGGGCGGACGCGGTTCAACTATTCGACACGCTTGGCGGGACGGCCGAAGCCGCGGATTTCCAGGAAGTCTCCGGCCGCTGGCTGCGCGACATCGTGGCTGAGTTGCGCGGCGCGGCGCCGGCGATCGTGTTTGCCAAAGGCGTCAACGACCGCTGGCCGGCGCTGGCCGGCACCGGCGCCCGCGTGCTCGGTGTCGATTGGACGGTGCCGCTGCGCGAGGTGGCGGACCAGTTGCCGGCCAACGTCGCCGTGCAAGGCAACCTTGACCCCGCCGTGCTAACGACCGACGCCGCTGAAGTCGGCGCCGCGACCTTGGGCATCCTCGAATCGATGCGGGGCCGCCCGGGCCATGTCTTCAATCTTGGTCATGGTGTGCCGCCGGACGCGAAGCTGGAATGCCTCCACGCGTTGGTGGAGGCGGTGAAAGAGTTTAAGTGAAAGGGCGTGTCCAATTGAATCAGAGTTGGCGGCAGCCGACGGGTGCGGTGAGGATGGATGCCGCATACCGGATACCGGGGACCGGATTCCTGAGGCCAGATTCCAAAGGTGGTTTACCACCCTTGGGTCACCGGCATCCGGCATCTGGCATCCGGCATCCGGCATCTGGTATCTGGCATCCAGCCTCGCCCCTCGCCCCTCGCCCCTGACCGCTCGCCTTGTCCCTCTGCCCCATGTCTCGTCTGAACGTCAACCTCGACCTCGTCAAGAAGTACAACGTGCCCGGTCCGCGGTACACCTCGTACCCGCCGGCCACAAAGTTCACCGACCAAGTCACGGTGGACCAAGTCCGCGAGAACATCCGTCGCAACAATGCGTCGGCGCGCGATTTGTCGTTGTATTTCCACCTGCCCTTCTGCGAAACGCTGTGCTGGTTCTGTGGCTGCACCACCGTCATCACCGCGGACTACTCCAAGAGCGCCACGTACGTGGAGTACCTGGGCCGGGAAATGGCGGCGCTGCGCCCGCTGCTCAACCCGGACCGGCGGGCCGTGCAACTTCATTTCGGCGGCGGCTCGCCGACGTTCTGCAAACCCGAGCATCTGCGCCGGCTCGGCGACCTGATCCGGCAGCACTTCCAGTTCGCGCCGGACATCGAGGCGGGCGTGGAAGTGGACCCGCGCCGGCTCACGCGCGATCACCTGGTGGCGTTGCGCGAAATCGGTTTCAACCGCGCTTCGATGGGCGTGCAGGACAACAATCCGGAAGTGCAGAAGACGGTCCATCGCATCCAGCCGCTCGAACTGACCGCGCAGGCGGTCGCGTGGGTGCGCGAAACCGGGTTCACCTCGCTGAACATCGACCTCATCTACGGCCTGCCGCACCAGACCCCGGCGTCGTTCGAGCGGACCCTTGACGAGATCATCGCGCTCCAACCGGACCGCTTCGCCGTGTTCAGCTACGCGCACGTCCCGTGGATGAAACCGGCGCAAAAGATCGTGCAAGCGCAGGTGCTGCCGACGCCAGAAGTGAAGTTCGAGTTGCTCAAGCTCACGATCGAAAAGCTCGCCGACGCCGGCTACCTCTACATCGGCATGGACCACTTCGCGCGCGCCACCGACGAGTTGGCGGTGGCCCAAAAAGCCGGCACGCTCCAGCGCAATTTCCAAGGTTACAGCACGCGCGGCGGCGCGGACATTTACGCGTTCGGCATGTCCTCGATTTCACAGGCCGACGCCACGTACTGGCAGAACCTCAAAGACCTGCCGGCGTACTACGCGGCCGTGGATGCCGGTGAACTTCCTTACGCGCGCGGTTACGTGCTCACCGCCGACGACCTGATCCGCCGCGAGACGATCATGCAGATCATGTGCAACCTGGGCGTGGACTTCGCCGCCATGTCGGCCCGGCTGGGGATCGACTTCCGCGAATACTTCGCGAAGGAACTGGCCTCGCTGGCCGACCTTGAGACCGACGGGCTGATCAAGCAAACCGACTCTGGGTTGACGGTCACGGACATCGGGCGATTGCTGGTGCGCATCATCGCCATGCGATTCGATGCCTACCTGCCCAAGACCACGGAACGCCGGCACGCCATGACGATTTGAAAAGCGATGCCAGCGGGTCACTTCACTGATGTCCGACGACACACGTCGTCGATTCCCGCGGAAGCCGCGAAGCACGATTTAATGTGCGTCCGCCATGATGGCGGCCCGGACGTTGACACGGCAGAAGCCGCTGATAACAATGCCGGGGATGCGGGTGTAGCTCAATGGTAGAGCTCCAGCCTTCCAAGCTGGCCACGTGGGTTCGATTCCCATCACCCGCTCCAGCGCGGGAGAGGTGGCCGAGTGGCTGAAGGCGGCGGTTTGCTAAACCGTTGTACGGTCAAAAGCCGTACCGGGGGTTCGAATCCCCCCCTCTCCGCCAGTTCCGTTTGCTGGATTCCTCGCGCTGAGGCGGACTGGAGGCGAGGGCCGGAAGTCGATTTCTGCCAACCGTCTCCAAGTACTTTTCAAGTTCCACGACTGACAATGCTCCTGCCTCCCTGAGCGTCATAACCGGCGTGTGCATCGAGGGCCGCGCAGTTCGATTGTGGTCGGGGAAACAGTGGTCCCTGTCCAGCGAGTGCCGCCTTTTGGGGCTTATGTGAAGAACCAGGAAGTGTCTTTGCAGGCCGACCTGCCTTGACGTCTGTCCTTTTGGTGCCGGCGGAGGGGGTCGAACCCACACACCCTTACGGGTACCAGATTTTGAGTCTAGCGCGTCTGCCAATTCCGCCACGCCGGCCACCTAACCAACTCTGCAGCGCCTGCGCGAACAAGTCGCCAGAACCTGACGTTTGCGAAGCCATTGCGACGGTGTCGCCGAATGAAACGCACCGCAACCCCAGGCCACGACAGCGCAAGCGCGCCGCTACCGTTACCAAGGTTCCCGATAACCGCAAGCCCGCAATTTGCGGCTGGCGGCGGCGTGCAGAGGTTACGTCGCCCGGATCGGTGTCGAAGACACTGCTGGCAGCAAGGCAATCAAGTGGATGTCTCTGCAAATCCAGGCCACGGCTGAAGCCTGGTTGTTCAACTTATCCCGAAAACCGAAGTTGGGGAGCACGCCCGTCCTCGGATGTGGCCGAACGCGCCTCGCGTCCAGCGCCTTGGGCACACGTGGTCCCGGCGGTGGCCGCACGGCTTCCGACCAGCACCGTTTTCGGCGAGGGCGCCGAAAACCGCACGCGCGGCGCGTGCGCTCCCCAACGCAACTTCGGTTTTCGGGTTTATCGTCCCGCGGGTTGAACCGCCGCCGGCTTGGGCGCGGGCAGGAGTTTGTCCAGCACGCCGGATTTGATCTTGATGGCCGAACCCACGACCGCCAGCGCCACTGCCGCCAGCAGTACGGCGTTGAACGCCACGCGCCGCCAGCCCTGGCCCACCGCGTCGCCCAGATA
>JAKCAB010000185.1 GCA_021839785.1 bacterium
CATGACCACGCTGCAAAAGAGTCTCATAATTGTCACCCTCGTCGCCGCCAGCGTCGCGATTCCGTTGGTGATTCAACATCGAGACCAAGTCAAACTGCGCCAATCAAACCAGTTCTTGCGGCAGCAAATGGATCAACTGTCTCAACTACGGATAGAGAACGAGCGTCTTTCCAACCTCGTTGCTGAGGCGAAAAGCCCTCAACAGCTTGCGAACGACCAGTTCAATGAGTTACTGAGACTTCGCGGCGAGGTCGGGGTGCTACGGCAGGAGATCAGTGAGATGCGCAAGCAGAAGCCCGCGAACACGCAGACACTCACCAGTGCCAGCGAGACAAGCAGGCCGCCGATGGTTGCTTTTGGGACGGAGCTGAGCGACATGGGAGCCACGACCCCGGAGCGTGCTGTGACCTCTCTGATCTGGGCGGCCGGAATGGGCGACCTGGGACGAGTCTCGGAACTCTTGGAATTGCCCAAAAACGTCTCCGTGGAAGATGCTCCGAAACACTATGAGTTTTTCACGAAGCAACTTAGCAATACGTTCAGCGACATGGAATTCACGTCAATACAGGGCATCAGGCAAAATCCCGATGGCACACTGAGACTGAACCTTGTCCACCGGAATATCGACACCGGCATGACGAATCCTTTCCCATTCATGCTGCGGCTTCACGATTCGGGCTGGAAGGTAGTCGTGGAAGGCGACGCACCGGCGACACTCCCTCCCTGAAAGGTGATAAATCGCTCTCGCCGAGTCGCGCTTAGCTGGCGAAACGTGTTTTCCCCCACGAGGCTACGCTTCTGTGAACCGAGCAGTCCGACCAACCAGCGGCTTCTGGGCGATTACGCCGAACGACGGACGAACGCGGTGTTTGCTGAACTGATCCACCTGCACGCTGCCTTTGCTCACTCCGCGGCGCAGCAGATGGTCCTCGGGAATGCCTTCGTCGCCAAGTCATAGCGGATCTTGCGCGCGGTCGGAACAAATCTTTTCCACCGTCGCGCAAACGCGCCGTCGGCAGATCATTTGTCCAGCTGTAGCGATCGGCAGACCAGACCAAATTCAAACCTCCAGCGCACTGGCCCATTCAAAAACGCTATCGCGTGAATCGGCGCGTGAGCGGTCGCACCAGCGTCGTGGACTGCGGCGGCCCTCTGCCGCTTTCCCCGAGCGGACCACACGGTCACCCTCGCCTTCGCTGCGTTGTCACGCAGGAACTGAGCGTCATCGAAATGGATTCTTTCTTACCCTGTCCGATTTGGGTGGCGGTGGTTACTATTCAGTGCGTGAAGAATTTGACGGACCAACAGCTTCTGCGCGCTTACGCGGAACGCCAGTCCGAGCGATCGTTTGCAGAATTGGTGCGTCGGCACGTGGACCTGGTTTATTCCGCCGCGCTCCGGATGGTGCGTGACCCCCATCTCGCCGAGGACGTGGCCCAGGGCGTATTTGTCGCCTTGGCACAAAACGCCCGAACCCTCACGGGTCGGTCCGTCCTGTCCGGCTGGTTGCATCGCACCGCGCAGAATCTTGCCGCCAACGTTGTCCGGTCTGCCGTAAGGCGTCGCCCGATGGCCGCGTCTGCAGCAGCACATCGTTGCCGTTGCCCGCCACGTTGTCCGGCGAGAAATACACCAGGTCATGCCACGGCACCGCGGCCGGCGCCGTGCCTGGATTGTGCAACCGGAAGGTGACCGCGACCGTCTGCCCGAAGGCCGCGCTGGCCGGCGCGGACGCCGCCGACACCTCCAGATCCGGCGCCTGCAACACCAGCGCCGCCGCGCTCACGCCCGTGTTGTCCGTCTCGTCCGATTCGCCGATCTGGCTGTAAGCGTCCGTGGTCACCACCAGGTAGCGGTTGCCCGGCACGCCCAGCGGCAGGATGACCTGCGTCGAGCGCGCGGCCGAATCGCCGGCGACGATCGTGTCCGTCAACTGCAGATCCTTCAGGAACGTGAGCGGTCCGCTGCCGTCCGGCGCGGTCCCCAGCCAGAGCCGGTCGTACCAACTGGCCGCGAACGTATCGCCGTCACCCACGTTTTGGTCGGTCCAAGTGACGGTCACTGGCTGGCCCGCCACGGTCGTGTTGTTGTTCTCCACAGCTTCGGCAATGGCGTCGGCGATGTCGGTCTCGATGCGAATCTTCCGCGTGCCGCCCTGCCCGGCCGGCAGGTTGAACGTGGCTTCGCGCGCCAGGTTGTCATCGGCCGCCAGGCTGCCGGTGAAGGTCACGTCCGCCATGAGTTGTCCGCCGCTGCCATCCGCGGCGCTGGACATGTAAACGCGGTCGTGCCAGGTGCCGGTGGCCGCGCTCGGGCCCTGGTTGTGGTCGTTCCATTGGATCTGCACGGCCTGGCCGCCATCGCCCAGCGTCGGCATCTGGATGTCCGTCACCACGAGGTCCGGGTACGGCGCCAGGATCGAGTCGCGCGTCACCGTGGAGGTGTTGTTGCTCTCGGCCGTGTCGGCGGGGTTCGACTCGACGATTTGGTTCAAGTCGTCGCAGGTCACGCTGAACTGGATGCTGCCCACGCCCCGTTGCCGATGCGGCAAGGTGAATGGGAGCGAACGTTCCGTGAACTCGCCCGGTCCCAAATTGCCGCCGCTGCTGGCGTCGTACGGGAGCGTCGTGTCCAGCAGGGTCTCGCCGCTGGTCGCGTTGCGCACGACGATGCGGTCGCGCCACGAAGCGGCCGTGGAGCGGTTGCCCAGGTTGCTGTCCTCCCAACGGAGGGTGACGCCCAGGCCCGACATCAACTGGGTGTCCGGTTCGACGCGCAGGTTGGTGACCTGAAGGTCCACCGCCACGTCCAGCACGACTGCGGCCTGGTTGTTGCCTTCGGCGCTGGCGTGGCTGGCGGTGTCGAATTCGTACACCGCGTCGTCCACGTCGGTGATCCCCCGCACTTCGTACCGGCCCGCGCCCGGCAACGGCAAGGTGGCCGAACGGTCCGCGGCCGTGTCGGTTGCCAGGTCACCCGCGAAGGTGACCTTGCCATGATACTCCTCGGTGCCGGTCAGGAGGTTTTTCAATACGATCGACTCCTTGAATCCAGCCGGCGCCGTGCGGGTGCCGCGGTTGGCGGTCTGCCACGCGACGGCGATGTTGCCGCCCGCCAGGCCGGCCGTCAGGTTTTCGACCTGCAGATCGGGATAAGTCGCGCGCGTCACCTGGAAGGTCGTGTCGGACACCGTCACGTTGTCGGCCTCGAGGACGAACTCCGTGACCGCGTTGCCGTTGGCGTCGAGCAGCCCAGGCAGAGTTTGGAAACGGTACTTGCCCGGCTGGAGCGGGTTGGGGCTCGTGGCAAAACTGACGGTCTTGGCGTTCGCGACGTAGGCGGGAGTCAGCCCATACACGGTATCGTCACTCGTGCCGTAGAGGGTGTCAGTGCCGGCATTGCGCAACTCGTAACTCTCGGCGCTGGCCGCCGTGGCGACATCCAGCGACCGCGACGGCGTGAGGGTGAAGCGACCGATCGCGACGGCGCCGGTTGTGCCGGCACCGGGAAGGTTGGTCGCCACCACTGTCGTCGCCGATAAGTTCGCCGTGGCCCAAACGCCCACGTTGTCGATACCCCAGGACTCGTCGTTGATGTCCTGAAGTCCCGCGCCCTGAAAAGTGATGGTGGCAGTGGTGCCGGTAGGAGTGAACGCGACCTCCACGCTCCGGTAAATCGAGTCGTTCCAACTGCCGCTGAAGCCAAGCTGGCCCTGGGCGTCGGGGTGCAGCGGGTAGGACTGGTTGTTGAAATCAAACTGCGAAAACGTGTGGTGGAACACCTGCGTGCCGTCCACCGCGACGTTGAAATAGTCCGGTCCGACCCCGCTGCTGTTCCCGTCCCACGAGTCCAGGATGTAGAGGTCAAAGACCACCGTGTAACTCTGCTCCGCGGTCAAACCCGCAAGATTTAGCGACTGACTGGAATTGCCGAACCGTCCTGAAAAGCGCGTAAAAGTGCCGGGAATCGAATTGTCGGTGGTGCTGGAAGACCACTCGCCGCCCGCGCCGGACTCGAAATCGGCGAAGTAGCCCGGACTATGTTCGGTGTCGAACGTTGCTTCGCCAGCCAGGTGGCCCACACCGCTCCCCACCAGCGCCACCAGGCGCAGCCGGGCTCCGCGTCGGATGCCCGCAACCCGGCCGGTTGGCGCCGCGAGACTCGCCCGGCGGCCCGGACTGATCGGCGGGGCGCCGGGCGAAACCCCCGCGTTGCGGGCTGCGGACGTTGACGGCGCGCAGAGGATCGGCTCTTGGAGGTGGGCTGGTCGGGCACTCCAACTTAGCGACACCCGGTGGCCCTGGCCGGGGGCGGGCGGCCGCGAGGAATCTGGTTCCGACGCCAACACCGCGGCGTTACCCTGCCGCTGTCGTGCCCGAGTTGATCCTTCACGAAGACGCCGACCTGCTGGTGGTGAACAAGCCCCCCGGCTGGAACACGCACGCGCCCAGTCCACACGCGGGCGAAGGCGTGTACGACTGGCTGCGCCACCGGGAACCGCGCTGGGCCAACCTCGCGATCATCCATCGCCTGGACAAGGCCACCTCCGGCGTCCTCGTGTTCGCCAAAACGCCACTGGCCAACCGCTCCCTGACCGCGCAGTTCGCACAACGCGAGGTTGCCAAGGAATATCGTCTCGTGACGCGGAGGGCACTTGCATTCAATCGATTGGTCGTACGAACCGGTTTGCGCCGTCAGGGCGAGCGCTACGTGGCCACGCCATCCGATAGCACCGCGGAATGGGCCGAAACGCGGTTTGAAGTTCAGCAACGATCCGGTGGTTTCACGCAAATCCTGGCCACACCGGTCACCGGCAAGACGCATCAAATTCGGATCCACGCCGCGGCCAATGGCTTCGCGATTTTCGGCGATGAGCTTTACGGCGGCGAACCCGCGGCCCGGCTCTGGCTTCACGCCGAGGCGTTGCGCCTGCGCCACCCGGCTTCGGGCGAACCGGTCGAATTTCGCGCGCCGGTGAACTTCGCACTGGACCCGGAACGCTGGCTCCGCGAGGCTGTGATCGACTTTGAAGCCACCGATGCCTGGCGCGTTTTGCACGGCGCCGGCGAAGCCCGCGACCGCTTGCCGTCGCGTGAGGATAAAGTGGTCTTTTACGTGGACCGGTTTGAAGCGTACCTGTTGGCGCAGTCGGCGACCGACCCGAGCGCGAACCAACGCGAGTTTCTGCGCCAACTCAGCGAGCAGGACGGGCTGCGTGGGGTTTATCACAAACCGCTGCGACGCGACGTGCGCGGCCAGGCAGGCGAAGAAGCTTCGCCAAGATTAATTTTCGGTGAACCGGCGCCCGAAGCGTTCCCGATCCACGAAAATGGCGTGCAGTTCGAGATCCGCTTCGGCGAAGGCTACTCGGTCGGTTTGTTCCTCGACCAACGCGACAACCGCCGTCGCCTGCTGGTCAACCACGTCGCCGCAGACTTCTCGGCGTTCCCATGCGGCGCGACCAGTGCGGAAGTGCTGAATGTCTTTGCCTACACCTGCGGCTTTTCGGTGTGTGCGGCGAAAGCGGGCGCGCGAACCACCAGCCTGGACCTGTCGCGGAAGTATCTCGACTGGGGCCGGCGTAATTTCGAGTTGAACGGCCTCGATCCGGCGGCGCACGACTTCATCTACGGCGACGCCTTCGAGTGGCTGCGGCGACTGGCCAAAAAAGGCCGGCAATTCGACGTCGTTTTGCTGGACCCGCCGACGTTCTCGACCTCCAAACAAAGCGGCGCCTTTCGCGCCGGGACCGACTTCGGCCAGTTGGTCGCGGCTGCGCTGCCGCTGTTGAAACCGGCCGGGCTGGTGTTCGCTTCCACGAACGCGGCAGGCCTGGAACCCGAACGGTTCTTGGAAACGCTGCGGCGCGCCATCGAGACCGGCGGCCGCCGGATCGCGCAACAACATTACGTCCCCCAGCCGCCGGACTTCCCGATTTCGCGCGCGGAACCGGCTTACTTGAAAACCGTCTGGCTGCGGCTCGATTGATCGCCGGCCGCAACTAGCGCCGCAACTTCGCGTACAGCGTCTCGTACTGACGCACGCTGCGTTGCCAGGAGAAATCCGCGGTCATGCCGTTGCGGCGGTAGCGCTCGAGCAAACCGGGTTCACGCCAAAGGGCCAGCGCCTTGCGGATGCCTTTGGCGAGCGCCGGCACGGCGGGGGCCTGGAGCTTGATGCCGTCCGCGCGTTC
>JAKCAB010000544.1 GCA_021839785.1 bacterium
AATCCGCCGAAAGTTCTCCCGCGCCAGCCGCCGGATGGCCGCCGGCGACATTTCCGCGCCGAAGCATTGGCGCAGGTTCTCGACGGCCACCTTGCGGTGCCGCGCGTCGAGCGCATAAGCCACGGCGCCACCCGCCCGCCCCAGCCGCGCCACCCAGGTCAGCGGCAAGGTTTGCAGCAGCGCGATCAGCGCCCGGGCCAGAAGAACCAAGAGTCGTTCCATAAATTGCGCGTTCGGCCGGAACGGATTTCAGCGGAAGCAAATCTGCCGCACGCACTCGTTGAAATTTTTCGCCCCGCGAATGATCCGGATTTCCACGCGCATGAAGTAAATCGGCAGGTCGCGCCGGTCCAGCTTGGGGAAACGCACCGCGTCCTTTTGGGTCGTGATCACCATCGTGGCCTGGCGCTTCTTGCCGCGGTTGATGGCGTTGAGCACCTCCTGTTGGGTGAACCGGTGGTGGTCCGCGAAGCGCTTGCTCGCAACCAGGTCCGCGCCCAATTCAACCAGGCTTTCCTCGAAACTCTCGGGCTGGGCGATGCCGCTGAGCGACGCCACCCGCCAGCCTTTGATCAAGTCGAGCGGGTGCTGCTCGCCGGTGAACACATCCTGGAAATACAGCGGTTGGTGCACGCACTCGATGATGCCGGCCTGGGGATTGTACTTGCGGATCATCTGCCGGAGCGTGTCGGTCTGGCCGGTGCTCTTGGTGATGAAGACCGTGCTGGCCCGCGCCAGGTGGCTCGGCGGCTCGCGCAGCGTCCCGCGAGGCAGCAGGTGGTTGTTGCCAAACGGCTGCTGGCAATCGACCAGCACGATGTCGCGTCGCCGGCCGGCCAGTTTCCAGTACTGATAGCCGTCGTCGAGCAGGAGCGTGTCGCACCCGAATTTCTCGATCGCGAACAGGCCGCTTTTCACGCGGTCCTTGTCCACCAGCACCACCACGTCCTTCAAATTGGATGCAAGCATGAACGGCTCGTCGCCCGCGGTCTCGGAGTCGAGCAACAAGGACTTGCCGTCCGACACGATGCGCGGCGGCGTCGTGTCGTCGCGGAACAGGAGTTTGTTGGCCAACCGCTGGTGCAACGGCGCGGGCCGGGAGCGGTAGCCGCGGGAAAGGATCGCCACCCGGCGGCCCTGGTCCTGGAGTTCGCGCGCGAATTTCTCGACCACCGGCGTCTTTCCGGTGCCCCCGACGGTGATGTTGCCGATCGCGATCACCTGCACGCCCAGCGTCGAATCGCGCAGGATGCGAAAATTGTACAGCGCGCGGCGCAGCTTCACGCCCAGCGCGAAGCCTTTGGAAAGCGCGAACAGCGCGCCGCGCATCGCCGCGGCGCGTTTGCCCCTGCGCTGGCCGAAAATCACCTCGAGGACAAAGGTCTCGAGCGACTCGGTCCAGCCACGGAAGGTCTCACGCATCGCGCCGACTCTGCCAAGCGCCCGCCGGCCCGGCAAGCGGGCACGGCCCAGCAACGCTGCATTGCCGCGCCAGCGCGGGCTCGCCTACGCTCACCGCCGTTGACGGACTTTGTCGAAACCCTGCGCCGCCGGCTCGACGGCATCCGCGAGCAAGGCTTGTGGCGCGAGTTGCACCGGCTCGACGCGCCCACGGGGCGGTGGATCGAGACCGGCGGGCGGCGGCTGCTCAACTTCGCTTCGAACGACTACCTCGGCCTGGCCGCGCACCCGGTCCTGCGCGAAGCAGCCGCGCAGGCCGCCCGGCAGTTCGGCGCGGGTTCGGGCGCGTCGCGTTCGATCTGCGGCTCGCTGGCCCCCCACCACGAACTGGAGACGGCGCTGGCCGACTTCAAAGGCGCCGAGGCCGCGCTGGCGTTTTCCTCCGGTTACGCCGCCGCGCTGGGCACCATCCCGGCGTTGGTGGGCGCCGGCGACGTCGTCGTTTTGGACAAGCTGGTTCATGCCTGCATCGTCGATGCCGCGCGGCTGAGTGGCGCGAAACTGCGCGTCTTCGCCCACAACGACCTGGCCGACCTCGAGGTCATCCTGCGCTGGGCGGAAGCCCGGCCCCGCCCCGCGGGCGAGCCGGCGGGCAACGTGCTCGTGGTCACGGAAAGCGTCTTTTCGATGGACGGCGACCAGGCGCCGCTGACCGAATTGGTGAAACTCAAAGACCGTTTTGGTGCGTGGCTCATGGTGGATGAAGCGCACGCCACCGGCTTGTACGGACGGCAAGGCCGCGGGCTGGCGGAGGCCTTGGGTGTCGCGGGCCGGATCGAGATTCAGATGGGCACGCTGGGCAAGGCCTTGGGCGCGGCCGGCGGCTTCATCGCCGGGAGCCGAGAGTTGTGGGAATTGCTGATCAACCGCGCCCGCTCGTTCGTCTTTTCCACGGCGCCGGTGCCGGCGGCTTCGGCGGCGGCCACCGCCGCCCTCGACCTGGTTCGCAGCGCCGCCGGCGATGAATTGCGCGCGCAGCTTTGGTCGCGCGTGCGGCAACTGCGCGACGGCCTCGCCAACCTGGGCTGGCCGGTGCCCGCCGAGCCTTCGGCGATCCTGCCGTTGATCGTCGGCGACGAAGCGGCCGCGGTCGAACTCGCCAGCCGCCTGCGCGAAGCTGGTTTTTTCGTGCCCGCCATTCGGTTCCCGACGGTGGCTCGCGGCGCCGCGCGACTGCGCGTCACGGTTTCCGCGTCCCACTCGCCGGCGGACGTCGAAGGCCTTTTGCGCGCGCTGGCGGCTGGCCGGCCGGCTGCCAAAAACGCGACGCCCGGCGTCCGGCAGCCGCATTCTTGAATGCTCATGCATCCGCTCGCCCGCCTCGACCAACGCTTCGTCTGGCACCCGTTCACACAGATGCGCGACTGGCTCCGCGGCGAGCCGATCGTGATCGTCGCCGGCAAGGGCGCCGTGCTGCGCGACGTTCACGGCCGCGAGTACCTCGACGCCAACGCCTCGATCTGGACGAATCTCCACGGCCACGGCCATCCGCGGATCAACGCCGCGATCCGGCGGCAGCTCGGCAAAATCGCCCACTCCTCCGCACTCGGACTGGCGAACGAACCCGCCTCCCAGCTCGCGGCCCGGCTGGTGGCCCTGGCCAACCCCCGGTGGCCCCGCGCCCCGCGCCTCGCGCCGACGCTCTCCAAAGTGTTTTTCTCCGACGACGGCTCGACCGCGCTCGAAGTGGCACTCAAACTCGCTTACGAGTACGCCCGCCGCTTCGGCCTCAGCGCGCGACCGAGGTTCCTGTCGCTCGCCGGGGCGTATCACGGCGACACCGTCGGCGCGGTCAGCCTGGGCCACATCGACCTGTTTCATCGCGCCTACGCCGGGCTTTTGTTTCGGTCGGATCAGGTGATGGCGCCGTACTGTTACCGGTGTCCGTTCAATCGCGCCCGACCCGAGCGCGCGGACGCCCGGACGTATCGCCAATGCCGCTGGGAATGCGCGGACAAAGTGGAGCAACGCTTCGCCGCCCGGCGCCGGCGCGGCCAGCCTTACGCCGGGTTTGTCTTCGAACCGCTGATTCAAGGCGCGGCGGGCATGATTCCCCAGCCGGAAGGCTGGCTGAAGCGCACCGCCGAAATCGCCCGCGGACACGGCGCGTTGCTAATCGCGGACGAAGTGATGACCGGCTTCGGCCGCACGGGCGCGGCCAGACCCGAACTCCGAAACCCGAAATCCGAATTCCTATTTGCTTCGCACCATGAAGCCGTTCAACCCGATTTCCTGTGTCTTGCCAAGGGCCTGACCGGCGGGTATCTGCCGATGGCGGCGACGCTCACCAGCCAAGCGGTCTTCGACGCGTTTCTCGGCGAATACGAGGAGTTCAAGACCTTCTTTCACGGGCACAGCTTCACCGCGAACCAACTCGGCGCTGCGGCGGCTTTAGCAAGCCTTGACCTGCTGGAAAGCCCGGCCTCGCGCTGCGCTCGCCAATGTTTGGAACACACACTGCGCGACGAACTGAGTTCGTTGTGGGCGCTGCCGCCCGTGGGCGACATCCGGCAGGTGGGATTGATTGTGGGCGTCGAATTGGTCCGGGACTGGCGCACGCGCCGGCCGTTCGATTTGCGCGAGCGCGCGGGCAGCCGCGTGTGCGAAGCGATGGCGCGGCGCGGCGTGCTGACGCGGCCGATCGGGAACGTGGTCGTGTTGATGCCGCCGTACTGCACGACTTCGGCGCAGGCGCAAAAGATGGTTCGCGCGCTGGGCGAAGCCGTGGAAGAGACCTTGGGGAAGGTGTGAAGCCAGCCGCCACGCGGCACCCTCCACAGCCTGAGCTGCCCTGCCTAGCGCCCGCGGTCGGATCCACAATGAGGTTGGTTCGCACTTGCCAGCGTCAATGCTACTCTCACGGCCATGCTTTCATTTTTAACGCACGGGCGGAGGCTTTGCCTGCTGCCGGTTTGGGCGCTGAGCCTCGGTTTCGCCTCCTCGCCGGCAAGCGCCGCCGCGGATCGTAACTGGGCCACCTACCTGGGCGATCCGGCGGGCACGCAGTTCTCCGAACTGCGCCAAATCACCCCCGCGAACGTCGGCGAACTGGAGGTGGCCTGGGTTTACCACGCCGGCGACGCCCGCACGAACAACCTTTCGCAAATCCAGTGCAATCCGCTGGTCGTCGATGGCGTGCTTTACGGTACCTCGCCGCAACTGAAGCTCTTCGCCCTCGACGCTGCCACCGGCCGTGAACTCTGGCAGTTCGACCCGTTTAGCGGCGCCGGCGCGGACAGTTCGCTGGGCGTGAATCGTGGCGTGGTTTTCTGGCGCGAAGGCCATGACCGCCGGGTGTTGTTCACCGCCGACCACTTCCTGTACGCGGTCGATGCGCGGACGGGCCGCCTGGTCGAGTCGTTCGGCCAGGGCGGCCGCGTCGATATCAAGGACGGCCTCGGCCGCGACGTGAGCAAGTTGTCGGTGCTCTCGAACACGCCGGGCGCGGTGTTTGGGAATCTGCTCTTCATGCCGATGCGGCTGGGCGAAGGCCCGGCCCCGGCGGCGCCAGGTCACATTCGCGCCTACGACATCCGCACCGGCCGGATCGTCTGGCGCTTCAACACCATTCCACAGCCGGGCGAACCGGGTTACGAAACCTGGCCGCCGGACGCCTGGCAGCACGTCGGCGCCGCGAATTGCTGGGCTGGCATGGCGGTGGACGTGCCGCGCGGGATCGTGTTTGTGCCGACCGGCTCGGCAGCGTTCGATTTCTGGGGCGGCAACCGCCTGGGCCAAAATCTGTTTGCCGACTGCCTGCTGGCTCTCGACGCCCACACCGGCCGGCGCCTCTGGCATTTTCAGTTCGTGCACCACGACCTTTGGGATCGCGACCTGCCCGCGCCGCCCGACCTGCTCACCGTCACGCGCAACGGTCAGCGGATCGACGCCGTCGCCCAGGTCACCAAGTCTGGGTACGTCTTTGTCTTCAATCGCGAGACGGGCGAACCGCTGTTTCCCATCGAAGAACGACAGGTGCCTCCGAGCGACCTCCAGGGCGAGTCCGCTTCGCCGACCCAGCCCTTCCCGGTGAAACCCGCGCCCTTCGCGCGGCAGCTTTTCACGTACAACGAAATCACGGACCTCTCGCCCGAATCGCATCGCGCGGTCTTGGATCGGTTCGTGAGAATCCGCCCGCACGCGCCCTTTCTGCCGCCCAGCCGCGAAGGCACCATCATCTTTCCCGGCTTCGACGGCGGGGCCGAATGGGGCGGCGCTGCGGTGGATCCGGACGGCGTGCTGTACGTGAATGCGAACGAAATGGCCTGGGTGCTGAACATGGTGGAAACGCAATTCGAGGCCCTGGGCATGCCCGCCAGTGGGCGCGCGCTGTACCTGCAAATCTGCGCCGCCTGCCACGGCTTGAGCCGCGAAGGCAACGCCGCGCAGAACGTGCCCACGTTGGTCGGCATCGCCCAGAAGCTGAAGCGGACCGACATCGTCACCCAGATCGCCAACGGCAAGGGCGTCATGCCGTCGTTCGCGTTTTTGTCCACGCCGCAAAAGGAGGCGCTGGCGGATTTTATCCTCGCGCCCGACGCCCCGCCCGATCCGCGGAACGACACCAGCCAGCGGGTTGAAGCGGGCGGCACCGACGCGCTCGGCATGATCCCGTACACGATCACTGGCTATAACCGCTGGCTCGACCCCAAAGGCTACCCGGCGGTCAAGCCGCCTTGGGGCACGCTGAACGCCATCGACCTCAACACCGGCGAGTACCGCTGGCGCGT
>JAKCAB010000637.1 GCA_021839785.1 bacterium
TTACGCCGATTACCACCGCTTGCTGTGCAAGACATTTCCATTCGCCATTTACTACACGAAACGGGACGCGGAGATCACCATCTTCGCCGTGGTCGATTGCCGACGCGACCCGGCCTGGATCCGAGGGCATCTTAAGCAAACGGAGCGAACCAGCCGGCGGGGCGAATAGTGGCGAAGCGGCGCTTCGAGTTGGGCGATTGGCCGAGGGGAAAATCCCGATGGCAATGGTGGAACACCCGAAGTGGCGCGGTCACCTCCCAGGCCGGCGTAGAGTTTGATTAAGGGCGGTAGGTGCTGGCATCGCCGGTTTTTGCCGACGACTTGGCCTGCCAAGTCAGCCGCTGACACCGTCCGCTGGCCGGAAGCAAGACCGGCTTACAAGCAGCCCGGTTTTCGGGAGTATCCGCGCGGTCAGGCGCGTGGTGGAATTGGCAGACACGAGGGACTTAGGATCCCTTGGCGAAAGCCGTGCAGGTTCAAGTCCTGTCGCGCCCACCAAACCGGCTCAGTTTCGCATGCTGGGAGGTTGGGGCCGGCTTTACTTTTGGCCAAAAAGGGGCACGCTTCCGGTCATGAAAAAGAAGCTCCTCATCGTGGTCAGCTTGGTGGTGGCCTTGCTGGTGGTCGGCGTCTTGGTCGCGCTCGCCTACCTCGGTCCGCTGATCAAGAAGGGCGTGGAGACGGTCGGCCCGATGGTCACGAAGGTGGACGTGAAATTGGACAGCGCCCAGGTGAGTCTGCTTGGCGGTAGCGGCAGCCTGAAGGGACTCACGGTGGGGAATCCTGCCGGTTACAAAAGTCCCGACGCGATCAAGTTGGGCGAGGCCAGCCTGGCGGTGGTGCCCAGTTCGGTTTTCGCCGACAAAGTGCACGTCAAGTCCATCGCCATCGTCGCGCCGGAGATCACGCTCGAAGGCGGCTTGAAGGACAACAACCTCTCGAAGATTCTCGCGAACGTGCAGGAGTTCAGCGGACCGTCCAGCACGAACCAGTCGGCGTCCGCCTCGTCGCAGAAAAAGCTGCAGGTGGATTCGGTAGTGCTCAGCGGCGCCAAGGTCACCGCAAGCCTGGACATGCTCGGCAACAAACCGCTGACACTCACCCTGCCGGACATTCAACTCACGAATCTGGGCCAAGGGCCCGACGGCATTACCGCCGGCGACCTCACCGCCCGCGTGCTCGATCAGGTCATCAGCAAGACGCTCGCCGCAGTGGCGGAGGCCGCGACCAAGCAGGGCAAGCAAATGCTCGATTCCGCGGTCAGTGAGGCGACCAAAGGGGAATTGAAGGACGCCACCAAGGCGGTTCAGGGGGTGACGGACCTCTTCAAGAAGAAGCCGTAGCCGCCGCACCGACCCGGCTGCCGCCGCGCACGTCCGACCCCGCGAAACGTTGGCCGCGGCTTCGTGTTGAAACTCTCGATCGTCATTCCGGCGTTCAACGAGGAGAAACTGCTCGGTCGCTGCCTCGCGGCGGTGGCCGAAGCGGCTTCGGCATTGCGAGAATTCGGCTGTGACCACGAGGTCGTGGTGTGCGATAACCACTCGACCGACCGCACCTCCGCAATCGCCGCCGCCGCCGGGGCCAAGGTCGTCTTCGAACCGGTCAACCAAATCGGCCGCGCCCGCAATACCGGCGCCACCTCTGCCACGGGCGACTGGCTCCTGTTCCTCGATGCCGATTCCTTTCCTTCTCCGGCGTTGTTTGCTGACCTGGCCGAGGCGATGACCTCGGGCCGGTATCTGGGCGGGGGCGCCAACGTGGTGCTCGAGGGCCACCGCGGCCGGGCCGTTTTTGTGGCGCGCCTCTGGAACGTCCTCAGCCGGCTGATGCACTGGGCGCCGGGCGGTTTCCTGTTTTGCGAGGCCGGTGCTTTCCGCGAACTGGGCGGCTTCAACCTCGACTTGTTTGTGTCCGAAGAAATCGATCTCAGCCAGCGAATGAAGCGATTGGCGCGCGCCCGCGGCAAGCGACTGATTGTCCTGCACCGCCACCCGCTGCCGACCTCGCCCCGCAAGCTGCATCTGTACTCGCGCGCCGAGCATTGGGAGTACACCAAACGCTTTCTGCGCCACCCTTTCAGTGCCAAGCGCAGCGCCGACGCCTGCCCGCTGTGGTACGACGGCCGGCGCTGAGCCGGCCCGCGCGGGTTCAGAAGATCACGCCTTTCAGCGCCTTGAGCGCGTTGATGAGAAACTGAAAGGCGATCGCGGCCAGCAGGACGCCCAGCAACCGCGTCGCGATCTTCATGGCGATCGGGTTGAGCAACCGCGCGCCGTGCGCCGAGACTCGTAGGATCAGGTAGGACGCACCGCAGATGGCGAGGATGCAGCCGTACAGGGCGATCGTTTGGGCGAGGCCGTGGGCTTTGGTCTCCAAGATGATCGTATTCGTGATGGCGCCCGGACCAGCCAGGAGTGGCACGCCCAGCGGCGTGATGGCGATGTCGTCCTTCGCCGTGCCGGCTTCCTTTTCCTCCGGCGACTCACGCGTCGGCGACGGATGCGCCCGCAGCATGTCCAACGCGATCATCAGGAGGATGACGCTGCCGGCCATTTGAAACGCCGGCAGCGTGATGCCGAGAAAGGCGAAGATGCGCTGGCCGATCAGCCCAAAAATCACGAGAACGCTGGCGGCAATGAGGCAGGCGATTTTGGCCATGCGGATGCGCTGGGCGGCCGAGTCTGTCGGCGTCATGGCCAAGAACACCGGTACCAAGGCCAGCGGGTCGATGATCACAAACAGCGAACTCGACGCGAGCAGGATGTACTCGAACAGGCTCATGGTTGATTGGGCGGCTCTACCTTTCCCAACGCACGCGGTGACGATACCACGGCTCCGGTTGTCCGCGACAGCCCAGAAACGCCGGTGGAATTGCCGGCCAAAGAAAAGACCGCAGAGTCGTCGGTGCTGCGGTCGTGTAAAGGAATCAGCGGAACGTAGTCTCAGACCACCTTCGTCGTTCCCGGCATGGCAATCGGGTAGCGGCCGTTGGCGTCGGGCATCACCGGTGCGGGCGAAGTCTCGGTCAAGTTTTCCAGTCCGGGGGCGAGTTCGAAATTCGAAGCCATTGCCTCGTCCCAGGTGATGGTCCGCCCGGATTCGCAGGCCATCCGGCCCATGATCGCCGTGAAGCACGATTTGCAGCAGCGCTCGGTTTCGTTGTACGGCTTGTCGTTGCGAATGGCGTCGAACAGGAGGTCGTGCTCGACCTGGTACTGGTCCTTCGCCTGGCCCTTGAAGGACCAGATCATATTCGCGGAGGTCTGGTTGTGCCCCTTGAAAATGCGCGGCTTGGGCTGGCCTTCGCCGAGCACCGCGCAGCCGGTCGCGCCTTGAACGATGGTGCCGAAGAAATCGTAGCAGTTGGTGAGATGCCGGCCTTGCGCGGCGAATCGCGTGCCGTCCGGGAACGTGTACTCGGCAAAGTAGTGGTCAAAGAGTTGGTCCGGTTCGGTGCGCACCTGACGCCCGCCCATGCCTTGGACCGACACCGGCCAGGTGCCTTTCACCCAGCAGGACACGTCGATGTTGTGGATCAACCAGTCCTCCAGGAAACTGCCGTTGAGCCAGGTGTAGTTGCTGTAGTTCGCGATTTGGTGGGCCAGCTCAGTCTGTCCGGCCGTCTTGGGCGCGAACCCCACCGGCCCGTGCATGCGGTAAGCCCAGACGGTTACCACTTCGCCGATGCCGCCGCCGTGGATGAATTCGATCGCCTCTTCGAGCGGTTGCGAATGGCGGCTCATCAGCCCGCCGGCGATCTTGAGGTTCTTGCGTTTCGCTTCCTCGCCCGCCTTGAGCACGCGGCGAATGCCCGGGGCATCGACGGCGAAGGATTTTTCCATGAACACGTGTAAGCCCGAGTTCACTGCGTGCTCGACGTGGATTGGCCGGAACGCCGGCGGCGTCGTGAGCAGCACCACGCTGCCTTTGTCGAGCGTGGCCATGGCCTTTTTGAACGCGTCCAGGCCGATGAACTGTCGGTCCGGCGGCACGTCCACTTGATTGGCGTAACGTTGTTTGAGCTGGTCCAGGCTGCCTTTGAGCCGGTAGTCGAAGAAGTCCGCCATCGCCCAGAGTTTGGTCGGGCCCGCGGTGGACAACGCCTGTGCGGCGGCGCCGGTGCCCCGACCGCCGCAGCCGATGAGCGCGATCTTGATCGTGTCCGAGCCGGCGGCGTGGACGCCGAAAGGCGCGGCGCCAGCCAACGCGGTGCCGGCGACGGCGGTGGCGGAGGTGCGGAGAAAATCCCGGCGGGTGGTGACTGGCCGGACTTGGGAAGGAACGGTGTTCATAGTGCTCAAACTTCGGCTCTCGAATGGTTTCGCGTAAGCCTGCGCGGCTCGACGCTTCGTGTGCTTGACCGGAGTCAACCTCCGCGCCGATGCCCTGGCAATCCCGCGTTGATCGCCCGGTCGTCCGGCTGGGGCTATTCACGCGCCTGGGAGTGATGATTTGCGTGCCGCCGGGAGCCGGCTATGTAAAGTTGCGGCGCGTCCAAACGGACTGCCGGGTTCGGAACGAAATTGATGAACGGTCCAAACACAGACAACACGAAGGCCCCCGTCGCGCTGGAGCCCATCGCCATGGTGGCGTTGGATGCCGGCCGGATGCTCATGGAAGCCGGCGGCAGCGCGCAAAGCGTGGATGAAATTGTGATTAAAGTGGCGCAGGGCCTGGGCGCGGAGCGCGTGGATTTGCGCATCGGCTACGCCTCGCTCGCCATCACCATCGGGATTGGCGACGCCGGCATCACGCGGATGCGCAAGGTCGGGCACCTCGGCGTGAATCAACGGATGGAGCAGGCCGTGCAGCATCTGGCCGTTCAAGTCGGCAAAGGCGGGATGACGCCGGCCGAAACGCGGGCGGCGCTGGACTGCCTCTGGCTGGCGACGCCGCGGCATTCCCCCGCCGTGATGGCCGTCGCGGTGGGGCTGGCCTGTGCCGCGTTCGGTCGGTTGTTGGGAATGGACTGGGTCGCCGCCGGCCCGGTGTTTGTGGCGTCGGCCATTGGCCAGTACGTGCGTCGTGAGCTGGCCACGCGGCACGTCAACGTGTTCATTGGAGCGACGGTGGTGTCGTTCCTCAGTTCGACGCTCGGCGGCTTGGGCGCGCGCTGGGCGGGCAGCCAGACAGTGGCCACGGCGATGATCGCCTCCATCCTCCTGCTGGTCCCCGGAGTTCCCTCCTTGAACGCGCAAAATGACATTCTCGAGGGCCGGCCCACGCTGGGCAGCGCCCGGGCGGTGTGGGTGGCGGTGCTGCTCATCTTCGTGACCGCCGGATTGTGGCTGGGCCAGGTGTTGATCGAGGAGGGACGATGAACATCGACCTGGCGCGACTTTTGCACCAAACGGCCTGCGGCGCGATCGCGGCCGCCGGTTTCGGGGTGTTGTTCAACATTGGCTACCGTTCCCTGCTGTGGTGCGCCGCCAGCGGCGCGCTGGCGCTGGCGGTGCGCACGCTGTGCCTGGATTGCGGCTGGAGCCTGGAGGCGGCTTCCTTCGCCGCAGCGTTGGCTGTGGGCAGCGGCGTCCAGGTGCTGCGGGCGCGCACGGACATTTCACAGACCGCGCTGGACGTGGCGGGGTGCATTCCGATGGTGCCCGGCAGCTTTGCGGCGAAAGGCATTCTTGGGTTGTTCGCGCTCACGGCGCCCAATCCTTCCGGGGCCACCGAGACGTTGATCACCGCCGTCGAATACACGTTGCGCGTCACCTTCACGATTGGCGCCATTGGAACCGGGTTGGCCATTCCCACGCTCCTGTTGCGTGTGCGGGTTGCCAGGTAACTGGCAGGCCAATCCTGGAAAGTCCCACCCGACGGGCTCGGGCTCGCGCGCCCATCGGGCGGTGGGTGATGTTCTGATTTCAAATGGGTGGCGGCACCGCTGCGGCGGCGCAGGGCGGTGCGGCAGCACCGCCACCACCAATCAGGACACCACCTGGTGGGACCGCTGCTTGACATCGTTTTGGGCAGTCCTCATTTTGACGCCTCAAAATTCACTTAATCGCGACAAAGTCCCATGAACGAACCGCATAATTTATTTGGCTCGTTGCAGAGTTTCGACCTCGGCAACGGGATGCAAGGCAAACTCTACTCGCTGCCGGCGCTGGAGCGGGCCGGGCTGGGGCCCGTGTCCAGGCTGCCGGTATCCCTCCGACTGGTGCTCGAGTCCGTGTTGCGCAA
>JAKCAB010000731.1 GCA_021839785.1 bacterium
CCCGGACCTTGAAGACAGCCGCACCCGCGTGGACGGCTATACCAAGGAACTCCAGGACAAGTGGGGCGTGAAGATCGTGGACACGCTCGAGGCGCTGTGCGCGGAGGTGGACGTGGTGATGCTCGAAAGCGTGGACGGCCGGCCGCACTTGGAGCAGGCCCGGCCGGTGATTAAAGCGCACAAGCCGCTCTTCATCGACAAGCCGATGGCCGGCTCGTTGCGGGACGTGGTCGAAATCTTCCGGCTCGCGCGCGAAGCGAAGGTGCCGTGTTGGAGTTCGTCTTCGCTGCGGTACTACCCCGGACTGATCGAGTTGAAGCAGGCGGTCGTGGGCGAAATTCGTGGCGCGGTGTCCACCGGGCCGGCGCCGATCGAGCCGCACCACCCGGACCTGTTCTGGTACGGCATCCACCCGACCGAGGCGCTGTACGCGGTGTTGGGCACGGGTTGTGAAAGCGTCGTCCGCACGAGCACCCCGGACACCGACGTGGTCACCGGCATCTGGAAGGGCGGGCGGGTTGGAACGCTGATCGGCATCCGCAACGCCGCCGCGCCGTATCGGGTGACGTTGTTCGGAACCAAGGCCGTGCTCGACCAAAAGCCCGGCGGCGATTACGCGCCGCTCTTGCGCGAGGTCATGAAGTTCTTCCAGACCAGCATCGCTCCGGTATCGCCCGAAGAAACGATCGAGCTGTTCACCTTCATGGAAGCCGCCGACGTCAGCAAACGCCGTGGTGGGGCGCCGGTGAAGTTGAGCGAAGTGCTGTCGCGGTAAGCGCTGAGGACTGCCGGTCAGCTCCGTCGGAGTTGCCCGCCAAGGCAGAACTCAGTGCGCGCTCAGACCGCGGGCTGCTGCCGTCAGGATCGTCGCTGCCAGAGGGCGAAAGCACCCATGCCCAGCCCGGCGACCAGCGCCATCGCTCGCGGCTCAGGCACGGTGTTGTACGAGAAGTCGTCGATCACGAAGGCGTTCGGCGCGCCGAGGATTTCGATGCGGCTGGATGCCACCGGGATTGAAAGCCAGGTACTGCTCCGGGTCCGGCGCCAAATTGTCCGGGCCGCTCACCGTGCCGATGATGTTATCCGCCGCGTCGTAGGCGAAGAGGTTGAGGTCCACGTTGGATCGGTAGTAGGTGCTGACCGAGCCCACAAGCCCGCCGGCGAAGGTCACCGTAATCCTGTCTTGGGACGGCGAGAACAAGACCGCAGTGCCGGACTTTGCCGGGAACAGGCGGTTCCGTCCAAGATCTCCGCGTCGGGCCCAAAAACCGGAGCGTTGGGTTGTCCGGAATAGTAAACGCCGAGGTTCAGGCCCGCGCCGTTGTATTGAAAATCGGACGGCACGTTTTCGAAGTCGAACGTGATGACCGCGGCGGACACGGTGGCCCCGCTCGCCAGCGCGAGGGAGGCCAGCGCCGCTGACCGCTGGGCGGCGCCAGCACTCCGAGTGAGACGATTCGCTTTCACGAGAAAATGGTTTTGTTCGTTGGAGCTTGAGTTGGGTTGTGGCGAGAGCCAGAAGTCGCTGGCGTCATTCCGGCAGACCGTAGTCGATCTTCACTTCGTCCGACCACCGCTGGGGAGCCGCCTGGCGGTTGAACAGCATCAGACCTTGCTGTGAGGGCGACCAAGCATCCCCCTGATCGTAGTGGGAGAGCGGAAGTGTAGTGGTGCCGCCTTTGGGAACTCCGACTCCGAAGGTGCCGGGCACGCCGCTCACGTAGAACCTCGGAACTCCTGGGTGTAAAGGATCTCATTCGGGCCGCCGCTGATCACGTCCGTGACCCAGCCAGTGAAGTAGTCGTCAATGGCATAGGCTACGATGTTCATTGGATACCCGAGGTCGGGCAGGTTGAGGGCGGAGAAGGGCACCGTCATCGCCACGACGCCGGAATCCATGTCGCAGTCCGTGTAGGCGGTCGTCACTGTCGTATTCGCCGTATAATCATAGACTTGGGTGACGCTCTGGCCGGCAGCGGCGAAACCGTTGTTCTCGATGGTGTAAACGGCGTAATCAGCCACGCCGTCGCCGGAGGTGTCGATTTCGACGTCGAGGCCCACCGGATAGTTGGGCTCGGCCGGCTCGCCATAAGTTGCCAGGGCGAACTGCAGGTAGTACTGCCCGGAATCCTGAATCACGCGGGCTCCGAAGGATTTCAAATCCGTGAGGGTATAGTCCGATCCAGGAGGCGCCGGCGAAGGGTAGTCCAGCGGACTGGTGCCCAGCAGGTCGAACACTTCGGTGGTGCCGGCCATGTGCTGCCTTGGGAGTTCTTCAAGGTCAGGGTGCCGGTTTCGAGTCCCGGATCTCCGATCAACTTGAGTTGGCGCGAGGTTGGCCGCACGGCGGCGGCTTTGCGCGGCAGCATCTGCCAGGGCAGCGCCACCGATTGCTCGCCGCACGTGAGCGTGACAAACCCGTCGTACTCGAGTTTGCGCAATCCCTCGCCCTTGCCGCCCAGAGAACCGCCGTTCAGGTAAGCGTCCCAGTCCGGCAGTTTCGTGCCGTCCACCGTGACTGTCATGCGGACATAGCCGGTGCCGTTCGCAGGCACGTTCACGCTGCTGGGGCTGAACGAAACCGTCACCGCGCCGCTGGCGGCGTCATCGCTGTAGCGGAAGGCGTTTGCGACCTCGTAGGTGCAAGCGGCGGTGCCGAGATTGCGGACCGCAATGGTGCGTTTGAAGGCGTTGACCACGCCGGCACCGTTGATGCCACGATAGCCAAACGAGAGACTTGGAATCAGGGTGCTGGCATCGTAGGCGATCGTGGTGGCGGCGAACGCGCGATCCACGCGAACTTCGCCGGTGCCGATGCGCGTGATGGGGGCCGGCACTCCCGGCAGGCTCACCGGGTTGAGCAGGATGTTTTGCTCCGCGTTGTTCATGAGCCGGGCCTTGACTTCTATATGGGAGCAGGCCGGGGAACGCTTGAAGCAACAAGGCCGCCGCGCCTGAAACCATCGGCGCCGCGCCCGACGTGCCGCCAAACGCCGCTTCGCCCGTGCCCGTGCCGACCACCGCCGATACCGAGGCGCCCGGCGCGCCGATGTCCGGCTTGATCATCAGGGTGCTCGCATCCGGTCCGCGCGATGACGTCGAAACCATGCTGCCCGCGACCGAAACGAAAGAAGCCGGACCAAAGGAGGCGACCACCGTGCCGCCCGCGAGCAGGGACTTGATGGCGTCGCCGTCGCTCTGTGAAATCACCAGTGTGGGCACGAACGTGGTGCCGTTGCCTTGGGAGAACGACGGCGGGTCACCGGCGACGTTGTTGGCAATGATGACGCCCGCGGCGCCCGCATTGGCGGCGCGGTCCACCTTTTCGCTGACGTTGCCCGCGCCGCGGTCAATCAGCACCACCCTGCCCGTCAAATCGCCGGCCGGATAGGCGTCCGTCTGATCACCCGCGGTGCTGGGGTCGCTGTCCACGCAACCCCGGCCCACATAGACCAAGTCGCCGCTGATGTCCGCGTTGACGGGGTCCCAGTCCAGGGAGGCTGTATTCTTGATCTCGAGGGGCAGTGTGGGTACGCCGTCCCCGGTGAGAGTCAAGGTGAACACTTTCGCGCTGGGCACTTGCGTTTGGGCCACGCTGATGGCGCCGGCGGCCGTGGAAGCGGAGCCGACCACGTAAGGCTTGTCGCCATCGTTGCCGGCAGAGATCACTACCACGACTCCGAAATCAACCAGGTTCTGGACCGTCAGCACGCTGTCGTCCTGGATCTGGCCATAGCTTGTGCCCAGCGACATGTTAACCACGTCCACTGCGTCCGAAAGATCGCCGTCATCATTCGGGTCGGCCGCGTAATCAAGGCCTTCCCAAATGGCCACGCCGCTGCAGGAGCTCGCGGTCGCGCTGCAGACTTTGACGGCGTACAGACTTGCGGCCGGGGCGACACCATTCACGCCGGCAATAATGTCCGCCACGTGCGTGCCGTGGCCGCTGAAGTCTGCGTTGTACGCGGAATCGATGGGGGCGTCGTCCGGCGCCAAGTCGCTGACGGGCCAGGCCTCTCCCACGAAGTCATAGCCTTCGATCATCTTGGCGGTGGGGAAGAGGCCGTCGCGGGTCATGTTCAGAGGGTTGGTAACGTCCGTGCCATACGCGGCGTCGTAATCGGCGGTAGTGCCCGGCCCACCGAGATGCGCGTGGGTGTAGTCGATTCCGGAATCCAGCACCGCCACCCGGATACCGGTGCCGTCCACCCCCGCCGTGTGCAGTGCGGCGGCGCCGATGTAGGGCACGGTTTCGGAGAGATCCAATTCACAATCTGCGATCGGGCGGGTCGCAGCCACGGACGCGTTCTTCGCCAGGGTGGGCAGTACCGTGGCGTCCACCGTCACCACGACTGCGTTCAGAACCTTGGTCAGCCGGGCATTGACCTTGCCGCCGCCTTGGATCACCTCGGCGATGATCGGCTCCTGCTTCTTGAGCAAGCCCGCAACACCGCCCGCTGGCTGGCGCCGGTGGCCTTGGTCCTGAGTTTTTGCCTACGACCACCGTCAACGGTGGATCGGTGAGGCGAACCACGGCAGTGACCTGGCCTTCGGCGATTAGCAACGCGGGGGCAATCTTGGCCAGGGTCAGCGGGCGAATTGGCGGACGCGCGGCAACCGTCTTGACCGACTCGGTCACCGGCACCCGTTTGGGGACCGCGTTGGCTATTGGTCTCAGCGGCGAGTTCGGGCTGAGCTGGGGGGTTGGGGGGGGGCGAGTGCCACCGCGGCCAGGCCCAGAGAGAAAGCTGCCCCCAAGGTATAGTTCTTACGCATCGGGTGTCACAGGTTTGGAACGCGTCCGGGTTCAGGCTTGAGTCCTAACTCAAAAGGGTGATCTCTCGCCCCGCGCCTGGGCGTCGGGCTGGCCGCCAGTTTAGGGTTGTTGACTGCGCCAATAGGGAAAGTTAATAGACGCGGCCGGAGCCACAGTCAAGTGATTCGTCTGGCTCTTCGCGGGGCCGGCGTTCCGCAACGCAGGCTGTGTGGAGCGGATTCGGCCGCGTCCCCATCAATGGTCACGCGGTGCGACCCGGCCGCTTCGGGAAAGGTCAATGGCCGGGCGTGGATGGGTTCCGCGAAGCCAGGAAGGCGGCCAGCGTTGCCAGCTTGTCGGTGTTGATCAAGTCAACGCCCGCCTCGAATTGCGCGCGCCAGAGTGGTTCGGAATCGGGTCCGCCCCAGAACCGCACCATCCGCCCTTGGGCGTGCGCCCGAGCCACCAGGTCGCGTAGCTTTTGCTGTTCGGCCGCGGGCATCGCCTGCCAGCCGCGCCACTGAAAATGGCGGGTCCAGTCTTCGCTGATCCAAGGAACGAGGTGCGGGCTGGGATTAGCTTCGAGGTCGGGCAACCGACCGTCGATGGCGGCGAGGCGGGCCGGTTCGGAAGCCAGCACGACGCGAGGTGAATCGCCGCTGAGCACCACGGTTACGGCGTTGGTCTCGGTGGCGTCGTTCTTGAAGACCGTCAGCATCGCACGGTAGCGTTCGAGCATTGGGCGCAGCACCGGCCAGATTTCCGTTCCGGGCGATTTGCAGTCGATCAGCAGGTAGAACGGCGGGCCGTCCTTGAAGACCCGGCCGCTGTTGGCCTGCACGCGCGCGAGCAACGGATCGAGGTAAAGGGCCTCCAGGGTTCGGTCCGGCCGGGTTTGGCGCCGGTCGTGCGCCACGAGCAACTTGCCATCCACGAGGTTAATATCGGCCTCGACGCTGTTGAAACCTCGGTCGAGTGCATCGAGCAGCGGGCGGGTGTGCTCGTAGTCGTTGTGGGCGTGAGCGCGTGTCAGGGGTTTGACCGGGGCATCAGCCGCGAAGACAGCCGGCGCCAACAGCAGCAACGCTGCGCCAAGCCAGGGAGAGGCCCGAAAGGAGGATTTGTTCATCATGCGAGTGGCGAATTTGCGAATGGCCTCAACTGTGGTCGAGGAATCCGGCCGAGTCCAGTGACCATCAGGTGTCGGCAGGTCGGGACGCGCCAAAGAAAAAGGGGGTGGAAACTCGAACTTCCACCCCCCCAAGTCATCGGCAGGCGCCGAAAACGGGTTCAGACTTTGCCCAGCACGGCCTCCACCTCGCGTTTGAAGGTGTTCTCGGCCACGTTCACAATCCGCATTTCGCGCGCGGCGTTGTCGGGGGAATCGCTGGCGTGAGCCGCGTTCACCATGATGTTCAGGCCAAAC
>JAKCAB010000690.1 GCA_021839785.1 bacterium
CGATCGCTTTGAAGGCCGGCGACGCGACCGCCCCACCCGTGTAAACGATGGCGCTCTTGATCGGTTCGTCCACCGCCACCAGGATGCACACTTGGGGGTCGTCAGCCGGAAAGAAACCCACGAACGAGGAGTAATACTTGCCGCTGTGGTAAGTGCCGTTGACGCTCTTCTGGCCGGTGCCGGTTTTGCCCGCCACGGTGTAATGGTCCAGACGGGCGCCCGGCGCGGTGCCTTCCGGCGACACCACCAGCTTCAACGCGCGGGTGAGTTCCCGCGCCGTGGCTTCGCTCACCACGCGGCGCGGCGGATCGATCGGGTAACGGCTGGTGACATGGCCGCGCCCGTCCTCGAGATGATCCACCAGGCGGGGCCGCACCCACAGGCCGCCGTTGGCGATCGCCGCAACCGCCATCGCCATCTGCAGCGGACTGGCGCAGATTTCCTGGCCCATTGGGATGCGCGTGATCGAAATGCCACTCCAGTCTTTGGGTGCACGCAACAGGCCGGGCGTCTCGTTCGGCAGCGGAATCTGGGTCGGCGCGCCAAAGCCGAAGTTGCGGATCGAGTTGTAGAACCGTTGGGCGCCGATCCGCACCGCGGCCTTGGCGGCCCCGATGTTCGAGGATTTCTCGACCACTTCCGCGAAGGTGAGGATTTGGTGCGGGTGCGAATCGGTGAGATCGCTGCCGCCGTAACGCCAACGGCCGTTCTCGCAGTTCACGCGTTCGTCGAGCGTCAGCACCCCAGCCTCCAACGCCGTCGCGATGGTGACGGTCTTGAAGGTCGAACCCGGCTCATACATGTCCGCGACGGCTCTATTCCGGTAGGCCGCCGGGTTGCTTCCCGGACGATTGAGATCGAACGTCGGCCAGTTCGCCATCGCCAGGATTTCGCCGGTCCGCGGGCGCACGACGACGCCAATGACGCCGTTCGGCTTGAACTCCTCGGCCGCCTTGGCCAACTCAGTCTCGACGATGTATTGCACGCTGGCGTCGAGGGTGAGCACGAGCGTCTGACCGGGGCTGGGGGGCACGTTCACCTCGCCGGTTTGCCAGCCGTGCGTGCCGTTGAGCAGGTCGTCGAACGTCAACTCGAGGCCGGCCAGGCCGTGGTCCTCGAAGACGTAGCCTTCGTCGGTCTCCGTTTCGCCCGAGCCGACGAAGCCCACCACGTGCGCGGCCAGCGAACCGTTCGGGTACTGCCGCAGGTAGTCGTCTTGCGCAAAGATGCCGCGGCTGCGAATGGACCGCAGCAACAACCGCGCGCGCGGCTTCAACTTCTTCTCGTCCACGCCAAAGTCCAGCGTCGCCATCCGCTGGGTGATCTGCTGCCATTGTTCCAGCGACACCTTGTGTTTGAGCACCGCGTAGCGGCTGGTGATAACGACGTTCGAGCCGTTGACCTGGCGGTGCAGCAACCGGGGTTGCAAATCCTTCAGGACCGCCGCCGCCGGCAGTTCGAGCAACGGCGCCAGCGTCCGGGCGAGCAATACGCGCTGGGGCGCCACCAGCTCCGGATTCGCGCAGACGGTTTTCACCGGCACGCTCGTCGCGAGCATTACGCCGCGGCTGTCGGCAATGCCCCCGCGTCGGGCCGGGAAGGTCCGCTTGAAATTCAGGTTCCGCCGCGCCTCTTCGCGAAATCGCGGATGTACGGTGATCTGCCGGTAAAACACCCAGCCCAACAGCGTGGAGAACGCGAGCAGCACCGTCACCGCCAACGTCGCGAGCCGCCCGTAACGGACCGGCCGGATCATGCGCCACCTCCTGGGCGCGTCCGCCTCCCCGCCCGGCGACCGATCGCCACCAGGCTGACTGTGATCATGAGGGAAGGGGCCTCCACGCGATGAGGGGTCAAGGATTCACCGCCCGGGCCGCGAGGCGCACCGCCGCCGGCGCGGTTTGCGCCGCGGCACCGACCGGCAACATTTCGACCCGGAGAATCTGCGAAGGCTCGGGCCGAACCAGCCCCAGCGCCTTGGCGCGCTCGTACAGCATTTCCGGCCGGGTCAGTTCGAGGCATTGAAATTCGAGCTGCTGGTTCTGTTTTTGGAGGGTGTCCAACAGGCGCCGGCGTTGGGTGTTGTCGCGCGCCAACTGCTCGTTGCGGTTGCGGTGCCAGACGAAGCCGATGCCCGCCGCCGCGAAGAACCCGCAGAGCAGGAACGCCAGCACCAACGGTCCAAACCGCAGGATGCTCGCAGGGGTTTTTCGGCTTTTGCGCATCGTTCCGCTCCGTCCATCCGCCATCAATCCGCCAGTTTTTCCATCACCCGCAATTGGGCCGACCGCGCCCGCGGATTGGCCGCCAATTCCTCGTCCGTCGGCACCACCGCCCGGCGCGTGACCCAGTTCAATTGTGCCGGTCGCAGGCGACGCAGTTCCGGCACATCCACCTCGCCCGCCACTTCGTAATCGCGCGCCCGCACCCGGCCGAACCGCCGGACCACCCGCACCTCGCCGGAGTGGAACGTCACGCACGCGAGCCTTCCGCCGCACCGCAGAACCCGCCAGGCCGCTTCCAACCCGCGTTCGAGCGCGCCTAATTCGTCGTTCACCACCATGCGAAGCGCCTGGAACACCCGCGTCGCCGGATGCACCGCCGCCCCGCGCCGCGGCACCACGCGCTCGATCAGCCCCGCCAGTTGGCGCGTCGTGGTGAACGGCGACCGCTCCCGGTCTTCCGCAATCGCACGCGCAATCCGCCGCGCATGCCGTTCATCCCCCAGCTCGGCGAACAGCCGCGCCAGTTCCTCCGCCGGCGTCTCGTTCACCCAATCCGCCGCGGTGCGTCCGACCTGTGGGTTCATCCGCATGTCCAGCGGCCCGTCGTTCACGAAACTGAAGCCGCGCTCCGCCGTGTCGATTTGGTGCGAGCTCACGCCCAAGTCGGCGACCACACCCTCGCAACTGCCCGGCGCCAGCCATTCCCCCAACCGCTCGAAAGCGCCCAGCCGCAGCTCGAACCGCCCGGCAAAACCCGCCAGTCGCTCCGCCGCCGCCGCAATCGCTGCCGGATCGCGATCGCAACCGAACAACCACCCGGACGGCGCGCTCGCTTCCAGCAGCGCCGCCGCGTGACCGCCGCCGCCGACCGTGGCGTCCACGTAGCGCCCGCCCGCGCGCGGTTGCAGCCCCGCCACGACCTCGGCCAACAGCACCGGCCGATGTTGGAAGCCTCCCACCGGGCAGCCTCCTCAACCAGCCTGCCACCGGAACCATTGCCGCCAATGCGCCAGCCACCCTCGCCAGCCAGCGCTGGCCGGATTCCGGCGCGGCCGCTCGGTTTTCAGCAGACTCGCGACTCCCGCCGGACGGGCGCGCGGAATCAGTTCCAGGTCATCCGCGTAAAGGTCGTTCCGCACCACGCGCACCGCTTCGAGCGACAGCTCGCCTTGCACGGGCGCGCCCCCGCGCGTGCGCCGACGCGCCGGCGCCACCGCCACCTGCCGGGGCTTTTCTGATTCGGGCTTTACGAGCTGCGTCGCCGTCAGCGCCGGGATGGTTTGTCGCTCATTCAGCGGCAATTCCGGTGCGGCGTCTGTTTGCGGTTCTGTAACAGCCGGCTTGGCCAGCGGCAGTGTCGCCGTTTGCGCCTGAACTTCGCCCGCCTCCGCGCCGGCGAACGCCCGTTCGCGGCCGAAGTTGGGCAAAAGATCGTTCGCCACGCGATACGGCGCGGGCTGGTTTCGCACGCTGCCAAAGGCGCGGCCGATGGTGAGTAATCCCAGCAGGCTCATATCATCAGTCCCTCCAGCGTTTCGTCAGGCACCTGGTCGATCTGGCTTAGCGTTCCAGTCAACCGACCTGGTTCCCAGACCTCGAACTTGTCCAAGCCGCCCACCAGTGCGGCCTTCGAACTCACGTTCACGAGACCCGCGAGCTTCTCGCCCAGACACAGGCGTCCCGCGTCATCGAGCTTCTTGCGCACCGCGGAGCTGGCGATGGCACGCTGCACCACCGCGCCCTGCGTGCTGGTGAGCGAGAAACTGGATTTCAATTTCGCCAACGCCGTCTCCCAGCGGTCGGGCGGCAGCACCAACAAATGGTCCGGCCGCTTCAACGGCCAGGGAATCATGGTAAAGAGCGCGTCCTTGTCCTGGGGGCGCCAGACACTTGGGATCATGACGCGAAAACTGCCGTCCACGCCGTGCTCGAAACAGCCGGTGTACTCCACTGCCGCGTTGACCGTCGAATCCGCCATCTGAACGCAAAAGCCCGCAATCGCCCTCAGTTACCGTTATTTCCCCTTAGTTACCTTTCATTCCCCTTTGGGTCAACTGAAATTGCGCCCGCTCCGAACCTGCTTTTGTTCACCTCTTGTTCACCAAAGCGATATCAGCCATCGCGAAATCGCTGACGAGGCCGCGCGGCAGCCACCGTAATTCGAGTGTGCCGAAAACCAAACCGCAAATCGTGCGTTGCCACGAATCGACTCCTTGGTGTGCATCCGTGTCCATTCGTGGTTCTCCCCGCCCGAACGCTGTCCCAATTCGCGGCCAGTTCGCGCAAGCGGCTTGTCGGCCGCCGCGCCATCGGTTATCCCAGCCGGCATGGATTCCCGCGAAGCCTTGATCGCCCTCAACCTGGTGGACCACGTCGGACCGGTGCGGCTGCGCCAACTCCTCGAACATTTCGGCGACGCGCCCGCCATCCTCGCGGCCTCGAAGGCCGAACTGGCGCGCGTCCGCGGCATCGGCGAGGAAACCGCCGCGGCCATCGCCGGTTGGCAAAGCACCGTGGACCTGGCCGCGGAACTCCAGCGCATCCGCGATTTCGGCTGCCAAGTAGTCATCCAGGCTGACGAGGCTTACCCGGAACTGCTGCGCCAGATTTATGACCCGCCGATTGTGTTATACGTGAAAGGCAGTTTGCTCCCGCGCGACAAGAACGCCGTCGCCATGGTGGGCGCGCGCCGCACCACGCATTACGGCCTGGAAAGCGCCCGCCGGCTCGCCTACCAACTCGCCTACTGCGGCGTGACCGTGGTCAGCGGCGGCGCCCGCGGCATCGACACCGCGTCGCATCAAGGCGCGCTCGCGGCCAAAGGCCGGACCATCGCGGTCCTCGGCGCCGGCATCAACCAGGTGTTCCCGCCCGAGAACGCCGAACTCTTCGAGCGCATCGCGGCCAACGGCGCGGTCCTGACCCAGTTCCCGTTCAACCGGCCCGCGGACAAACAATCCTTCCCGATCCGCAACCGCATCGTCGCCGGCATGACGCTGGGCACGGTGGTCGTGGAAGCCGACCTGAACAGCGGCGCACTGATCACCGCCGGCATGGCTGTCGATAACGGCCGGCAAGTTTTCGCCGTGCCGGGCCGAATCGATTCGCCGCAGAGCAAAGGCTGCCACGACCTCATCAAGAAAGGCGCGAAACTGTGCGAAGCCGCTGAGGACGTGTTGGGCGAGTTCGAGTATCTGTTCCCGACCAGCAACCGCCCGCCGGGTCCGGCCGAGACTGGCAGCCTGCCCGCGCTCACGCTCTCCGACCACGAACAGCGCGTGTTTGACCTGCTCGGCAAGGAGGAAATGCCGATGGACGACGTGATCCGCCGCAGCGGCCTGCCGGCATCGACGGTGTCCGTCACGTTGCTGACATTGGAAATGAAGAAACTCGTCCGGCAACTGCCGGGGAAGCTGTTCGTGCGCGCAGGCTGAGTCGTCGCGAGCCGTCAGACAAAACAGACGCGGTCCACGCGGAGATTACCGGAATGGCGCAACATCCTTACTCTGCATACCCCCTCGGATACGCTTCGTGCCAGGCCCAGGCGCTGGCGACGATGGCTTCGAGTTTCGGGAATTGCGGTTGCCAGCCTAGATCCTTCATCGCCCGCTCGGCCGACGTCGCCGACCGCAGCAAATTGACCGGCCGGCGACGAACCACAAGCCTGCGCTTCCCTTGGCGCTGGTCGCGGCTATACTGCGTTCATGAGTATTGACCAGATTGCGGCCGAGGCGCTGCGGTTGCCGGCCCAGGAGCGGGCGATCCTGGCGGAATCGCTTTGGGAAAGCCTGGGAGATCCATTTGAAGTCCCCGCCGGGCCGGAGGACGCCGTCGCCGCCCTGGCGCTGGAGCGCGATCGCCAACTGGAGGCGGGCGAAGTCCAACCGGTGTCGCATCAGGAGATGATGGCAAGGCTCCGCCGATGAGGGTGGAGTATCATCCAGCCGTCGAGG
>JAKCAB010000574.1 GCA_021839785.1 bacterium
GTGCACGCGCAATACTTCCCGGATCTGCGAACCAATCCGCATGACCGGGTTGAGTGCGGCGGCCGGCTCCTGAAACACATACGCCACCAGCGCACCGCGAACGCCGCACAATTCGCGCGGCGTGAGCCGGGTGACTTCGTGGCCCGCCAGCCGGATCTCGCCGGTGACGATCCGCGCGTTCGGTGCCAGCAACCGGCCGATGGCGAGGGCGGTCACCGTTTTGCCCGACCCGCTTTCGCCCACGAGGCAGACCGTTTCGCCTTCGTTGACTATGAGCGAGACACCGTCCACAGCGCGCAGGGCGCGGTCGCCGGCGCGGAACTCGATCGTGAGGTTTTCGATCGCGAGCAGCGGCATCGAAGGTGGCGAGGGCGGGGCCGGAGCCATCGGCCGCGTCAGAAATAAATGAGGTACTGGCGGCGCTTCGCGCGGAAGGCCGTCTCGCCGGAGTGCCACGCCGCCACGATACTCGCCGCGGGTTTGCCGGCTTGCAGGGCTTTGCGCACGGCGTCGGTGCCGTTGACTTTGTCGAACATGGCGAAGGAGCGGCCCGCCTTGACCGCCTCGGCGAAAAGATCGCGGTGGCCCACTTTGCGCGCCGCGTCCAAGGCGTAGTAATTGATCGCGGCCAGCGGCGCGGTCGCGCCGTTGGTGAAGTGCAACCGAACGCCGTGGACCGTGGAGCCCGTGTAGGCGCCACGCGGAGCTTTGAAGGAAACCGGGAGGAACTTCACGCCGCCCAGGCGGAGCCCGTTGAGGTAAGTGGCCATTTTGTTTGCGTCGAGCCACGGGGCGGTGAGGCACTGGAACGGATAGGCGCTGCCCAGGCCGATGTTCAAGCCGCCGATCTCCCCCACTGGCCCGGTGGCCGGCAAGCCGATGGCCGTGTCGAACGAGCGCACGTTCGGAGACGTGGGGTTCCACGGCAGACGGGTGTCCGGCCAGGTCATGGACCGTCGCCAGCCCTGCATGGCGATCACTGTCAACTTGCAGCGGTTGGTGATCCAGCCCTCGCCGTTGATCATGCGGGCCAGCTCGCCGCAGGTCAGGCCGTAGATGAGCGGGATTTCCCACTGGCCGACGAACGAGCGAAAACGCGGGTCCAGCATCGGTCCCTCGACGCGCTGGCCGCCCAGCGGGTTCGGCCGGTCGAGCACGATGAACTCCACCCCGGCGGAAGCGCAGGCCTCCATCGCCAGGCCCATCGAGCTGATGTACGTGTATGGGCGGATGCCGGTGTCCTGGATTTCATACACGAGCGCGTCCAGGCCCTTGAGCATGGCGGGCGTGGGCCGCCGCGTTGGGCCGGGACCATAGAGCGATTTCACCGGCAGACCGCTGGCCGCGTGGATGGAATCCTTGAACTCCACACCCGCGGCCACCTTGCCGTCGAGGCCGTGTTCGAGCGCGAACAGGGTTACCAATCGGACTCCCGACGCATGCCGGAGGCGGTCGATGGTGGATTCGCCGCGGCCGTTGACGCTGGTCTGGTTGGCGATGAGGCCGACACGCTTGCCGCGCAATTCCTTGAAGTCGCGCGCGGCCAGCACGTCGCTGCCGAGTCGAACTTCCGCGTGCGCCGCCAGACACAGCCAGCCAGCCAGCCAGCCAAAGACCCAAGGGGCTGATCGCATGGCGGCAGCGTAAGCGCCGGATGGAAGACCGGCGAGCGTTTTGTGCCGCGAAATCGGCTTCAAGCCGGGAATTGGTAAGGCGCCCGATAGTCGTAGCGAAGACGGCGGTTCGCCTCCGCGTTGTTGGTGAATCGCTCGGCCTGCGCATCCCATTGCAGCAGGCTCTGTGTCTGCAAGGCGAGCTTGCCGATCAGCGTGGTAGTCGTGCTGCGGTGGCCGATCTCGATGTCGCAATTGCAGCGCTGCCGGCTTTTCACGCAATCGAGGAAATTGCGGGCGTGCGGCTCGGTGTCGGTGTTGCCGCTGACCTTTTTTGGCTCGATCCATTTGCGGTAGCTGGCGCGGTACTTCCCATCGGCGGAGCGATCCAGCGGGGTGCGGGCCGGGAAGGGGAGCTGCGGCGTGGCTTCGGGCACCACTTCGTAGCCGTTGCCCCACAGGTAGAGCGTGCCTTTCGTGCCGCGGATTTCGATCTCGACCCCGCGCGCGTCCGCTGCCGCCGCGTTCGCATTGAATTGCGAAAACGTGGCGAGCGTGCCACCGGGGTATTGCCACAACACCTCGAGCGTGTCCGGGATTTCGCGGTTGTCTTCGATGGCGAACTTGCCGCCCAGCGCCGTGACCATTTGCGGCGCGTCGTGGCCGAGCGCCGACTGAATGAAGTCCAGGTAGTGCGTGCCGAAGTTCGTCACCTGGCCGCCCGAAAACGCATAGAACCAACGGAACCGGTAGAAGGCGCGGTTCGGGTTGTACGGCATCGCCGGCGCCGGACCGAGCCAGGCGTTCCAATCCCAGTCCGTCGGCGGCGCGGCATCGGGCGGCGAACCGATCCCGGTCGGCCACTCGTTTTGAATGTGAAACGCGCGCGCCACCGTCACCTTGCCCAAGCCACCATTGCGGATGAAGTCCGCCGCCTCGCGGCACATCGCGGACGAGCGGCGGTGGATGCCCACCTGCACGACGCGGTTGTGCCGGCGCGCGGCCTCGACCATCGCCCGGCCTTCGGCGACGCAAAGCGACAGTGGCTTCTCGACATAGACGTCCTTGCCGGCGGCGCACGCCTGGATCATTTGCAGCGCGTGCCAATGATCGGGTGTGCAAATGACCACGGCATCGACGTCCGGCAATTCCAACAGGCGGCGATAGTCTTTGAACTGGCGCGGACGAGCGTCGTGCTTCTCGACCTTCGCCGCGGCGAAGTCGAGGTAAGGCTGGTAAAGGTCGCACACCGCCACGACCTCCGCGTCTGCGTGCGCCAGGAAGGCGTCGAGGACTTGGTCCCCGCGATTTCCGAGGCCGATGAAGCCGAGGCGGACGCGGTCATTGGCGCCGAGCACATTCAGGCCACCCACGGTGACGACGGTCGCCGTGGCGGCGGTCAAGGTTCCCGTGAACCGGCGGCGCGACCACCCACCAGGCGAGGAGACATGGGGATTAGACATGGCCAAGGTTTTGGCCAAACCCGCGGCCAGATCAAGTCTGGAACCGCTGGCGGGAGCGGAGCGGTCGCATCTTCGATGCGGTGCGGGCTCCAGCCAGGTCACGCGCGAGCCGCTGCCGCCGGCCTTTCGCTGCGTCCGGACCCGCTGACCCGCTGCGACTTCGAGCGCGCCAACTGGCCGGTCACCGCGCGCGATTCGAGCACGTTGGATCTTGTGAATTGGGCAAAAAGGGCGCAGTGCTTTACCGGCAAGCCTGAATCTGCGATAAGCAGTCCCTGAGCACGCGAGACCTGATTGCACGGGAAGTGGCGAGCCTGCCCGAGGCGCTTCAGCGCGAGGTTTATGATTTCGCTCATTTTCTCCGGCTGAAGGACGCAGACGACTGCTTCAACGGCCGTCCCGCCGGACATTTCTCCGCCTCCCGCCTGGCACCCCCGGCGCTGCCCAGCGAAGGAGTGGTCCGATGAACCCAGTGTCCGGCCTTCGAATGCGGATCAAGCGAAGTTGATATTGCCGCTCAGACCGCACTCGCCGGCCTCGCGCAGCAACTTCAGGAACCGGCTGCACTCGGCGATCCGACTCACCCGCCTGATCAGGACCACGAGGCCGGCGTGAGGATTTGCCCGTGCCAGATTCAGGAAATGGTCGCGATTGCAGGTGACCGGGGCCATTCCTTTGGCATGAGCAAACGCCAGCACGTCGGCGTCTCCAGCGTCCACGGGGAGTTGGTTCCGGAGCCGCACCACGTTGTGCCCGGCCTGCGTGGCCACGCGCGCGATGGCTTCAGGCGCGTCGTGGTCCAGCAGAAGGTTCATGCCCCGGCCTCGGCCATCTGGCAGGCGACCAGGAAGTCAATTTCGGCCAAATGATCCTCGTAGTAGGCCAGGCACGCGTACACCTGGGCCCGGGTGAGACCGGACAACTGTCGGGTCACGGAATCCACCGTCTCCCCGTTTTGCAGCAGGCCGATCGCGTCGTGGACGCAGATTCGCGTGCCCTCAATTCGCGGGTTCCCGCCGCAGACTCCCGACGTGCGCGTGAGGTATCGGTATTGCTCGGTACCGCCGTCATGCGCTGAACCTAACCACTCGCATCGGGTCGGCAAAGCTGAATCAATGCACGCGCCTGAACCGCTCGATCATCCTCGCCACCTGGTCGCGATGTTCGAGCAATGGACGCGGGTCGGTGGTGAAGTGGGTCAAGTCTTTCGACACGTTCTCGGGCACCACCAGCAATCGCTTCGCCTCGGCCAGCAACGTGGCCCGACTCACATTCATTTGGCTCTTTAGCGCCTCCACGCGCTTCACCTCCTGATCGAGCAGCCAGAAGTATTCGTAGTCTTCCATGCCGTCGCGCAGGTTCTCCCAGCGGATCGAGTTGATCGGCGCGTCAAGGCAGGGCTCGGTGGCGGTGTTCGGGTCGCGCCGCGGCGGGTACAGGAAGCGCCCGTCGCCGTTACCCCAAGGCGACCGCATGCCTTTGGGCGTGCCGTAGCCGCTGACCCAGCTCATCGGGTCGTCCCAAGGATTCTGAAGCGCGTCCGGGTAGGCGACCGGGCTGGTCCAATAAACCGTCGCCCACACGAGAATGCCGGTGACGCCGTACTGCCACGATTGCCAGGGCCACAGCCGCAATTCGGTTCCAGGATGGTCTATGAATTCGGTCACGTACGGTGCCTTGGGGCCGGTGCAGATGTACCACCAGACCTCCTCGCCGGCAGCGCGGCGCGCCCGGACCTTCTCCGGCGTCCATTCCGGCGTGAGGCCGCACCAAATGTCCACGTGGCCGAGCAGTTCCTTCTCCGGCTGCTCGGTCAACATGCGCTTGAGGCCCGGCGCGGCGGCCTTGATCCGCTCCTGCCCGGCGACCACGAACGCGTAGTCCTTCGGGTCCGGTTCGTCGAACCAGTACGTGAACGCCTTGCCCAGCCAGCCTTTTTCGCGCAAGTGCCGCTCGACCTGGCCCAGGTAATCCTGGAACAACCGCGTGTGCTCCGGCGTGCCTTCCTGGAACCCTTCGAGTTCGCCGAGGTGGCGTTCGTGGAAGGTGCCGCCGCCCATGCCGCGCAACGGAAGCTGGAACGTGTTGAATCCACCTTCACCCAACCACCGCCCAGCCCACGCGTCGAACTCCATGAAGTCCACCTGCGCGTGCTTGTTGGTCCCCTCGCCCTCAAAACGGACCTTGATCGGCGCGTAATCGAAGAATGAGTACGGGCCGATCCGATGTTCGGCGAAGTTCTGGAGGTACTTCTCGAACACGGCGACCTGATCGGTGCGGTTGGCGAGCTTGTGGTAACGATTGATCTCGCCCGCACCGAGACCGAGCGCGCTGCGAAGGTGCGTCTGACGCGGCAACTCGAAGTCATAGACGTAAACCGCGAGCGGCACGCGAAGCTCGGACTCACCGTCGCGACCTTTGACCTTCAACGACAATTCGCCGGTGTAGTCGCCAGGTTTGGCGTCGCGCGCCACGTCAAACGTAAGCCGGAGCGGGAAGTTCACGTCAGCCTTGAGCTCCCGCGGCAGCTTCAACGGCGGCAGCGGGTCCGGATACCAATCCGCCACGCTACTGCCGTCGGTCGGACGCGTGACGTGGACATAGGCCAGTTCATCGACGCGGACACTGATCGGTCCCGCCTGGCCGCCCGGGCCGGTGAGCGGCGACACGTCGGCCGAAATGAATTGCCGGTCCGACTCCGGGCGAAGTAGCACCTGCGCCGCCTCGAACTCGCCCCGCGCCGCCGACACGGCGACGGGCTTGACCGGAACATCGGCCATCGGCGGTTGACTGGAGCGCGCGATCTTCCAGCCGCTTTCACACCACCACACGGCCACCCCTTTCGTTTGCGCCAGTCGATAGCCGGCGCGCGGGTCATTCAAAAAACCGAGATGCGCCACGGTCCGCGCCGCCAGGAGCGTGCGGTCCGGTTTGGCCCGAATCGCGAACAACAGCTCGTGATCGCCCGGCCGGTCGGCTTTGACGGTCGGGCACACCGCGAAGTCCCGGCGGAGCTGCATTTCGCCGTGCGAGCTGGGACTCGGCTGAACCGTCGGGCCGCTCAGTTCGCGCACGACTGGCAGGGGAT
>JAKCAB010000287.1 GCA_021839785.1 bacterium
CATTTACGCAACTGTAACAACCGCAGGTTAACTCTAACCAACCAACCGGCGTTTTATGACCAAGCGCGATCTGGTAGTCCGTATCAGCCAGGAAACGGGCCTCGTACAACAACAGGTACTCGAGATCGTTCAAAAGACCCTCGACTACATCTCCGAAGCGGTGGCGCGTGGCCAGACCGTGGAACTCCGCAACTTCGGCGTGTTCGAGGTGAAGGTGCGTAAACCGCGCGTCGGCCGCAACCCGAACGCTCCCGAGAAAGACGTCCGCATTCCGCCCCGGGCCGTCGTGAAATTCAAGCCCGGCAAGGAAATGCGCGACGAAGTCATCAAATTAACCCCGAAGGAGCCCCTCCCGGCGTAGCCCCTGGCCCGCGCCAAGTCGAGTCAGCCGCGACCTGCAGGGCGCCCTTTTTGTCTTCACTCACCTCGTCACCGATCATGGAGCGCCTGCCCGGTTTCCGCGACTTTTACCCCGAGCCGCTGCCCGACCCCAACGCCTGGAGCGCTGACCTCCGGCGCCACGTGTTCGACGCCTGGCGCGACACCGCCCGCCGCTACGGTTTCCGCGAGTATGACGGTCCGCCGCTGGAAACGTTGGAACTGTACACCGCCAAGAGCGGCGCGGAGATCGTTGGCCAGCTCTACAATTTCACCGACAAAGGCGGCCGCGAAGTGGCGTTGCGCCCGGAGATGACGCCCACGCTGGCCCGCATGGCGGGGGCGCACGACCGGCAATACCGCAAGCCGCTCAAATGGTTCACCATCCCGCAACTCTTCCGCTATGAGCGCCAGCAGAAAGGGCGGTTGCGCGAACATTTCCAGTTCAACGCCGACATCATCGGCGAGCAATCGGCGGCGGCGGACGCGGAATTGATGGCACTGCTGATCGACTCGCTGCGCGCCCTCGGCCTGACCCGCGCCGACTTTGTATTGCGGTTGAGCAGCCGCAATGCCTGGCAGGAATTCTGCAGCCGCCGCTGCGCGGACCCCGCCCAAGCCTACGATTTCTACCAGGTGATCGACAAACTGGAGCGCGAAGCGCCCGCGGCGAGCGAGTCCAAGCTGGCCGCACTGGGTTTCTCGCTGGAGGAAGTCCGCGCGTTCATCGCAGCGGGACAGCCGACCGAAGAGCTGCGCCGCATCTTGGACGATCTGGCCGCGCGGGGGTTGGCGGATTTCGTGAAGGTGGACTACGGCGTGATCCGCGGCCTCGCCTATTACACGGGGCCGGTGTTCGAAACGTTCGATTGCCGGGGAGAATTCCGCGCCATCGCGGGCGGCGGCCGTTACGACAACCTCGTCAAACTGATCTCGAACGGGAAGGTGGACCTGCCCGCGCTGGGGTTTGGCATGGGGGACGTGGTCCTGACCGAACTGCTCAAATCGCGGGGCCTTGCCCCCAAGAACGTCGTGCGGCTCGACGCCTTCGTGCTCATCGAGGACGAATCGCTGCGGCCGGATTCGCTGAAGTTGGTGCAGACCCTGCGCGAAGCCGCTTTGGCGGTGGACTATCCGTTGGCGCCGGCCAAATCGGACAAGCAGTTCAAACGCGCGCTCGAGGCGAACGCCGCCCACACGGTCCGCCTGGAGCGTTCTCCTGAAGGCGGCGTAGCGGTCCGGGTTAAGCAACTTGCGGAGCGCACCGAACGGGTCGTGCCGGTGAGCGCGGTGGTTGGCACTTTGCGGTGACTGCGCTGGCGCCGGACAACGGTGCCGGCCGGCGGCAAACGGGCGACTTGTCCAGTTGAGGAACCTGCAACCGCTTTGGCCATGTCTTTTGCCCCGGTCCAAAGCCTACAAAGAAAAGCCAATGAGCCTCTTGCCGGCAGGCAGGGCCGGGAGTACTGAATGATCAACACATATGCCAAAACTTGAAGCCATGACGAATCCGGACCGTGCTGGCCGCGCCCGGGGCTTTACCTTGATCGAGTTGCTGGTGGTGATCGCCATCATCGCCATCCTTGCCGGAATGCTGTTGCCCGCGCTGGCGAGGGCGAAAGGCAAGGCCCAGCAGACTGCTTGCTTGAACAACCAGCGACAAATCGGGATCGCGACCGTGATGTACGTGCAGGACTACAGCAAATATCCGGGCTGCCTCTGGGTGGAGGGCGGCAACTTTACCTACGTCTGGCCAACCCGCCTTTTCACCCAGATGGGTACAAACCGCGCTGTGTTCTCGTGCCCGAGCGCCAGACCCGATACGCGCTGGGACACCAATGTGAACAAGACGCTCGGGGCCATGACGCCTCCACCGAATCGGGTGCGTGACCCGTGGGGGATCAGCAACACCACGAAGTTCGCCCTTGGCTATAACGATTGGGGACTCAGGGACCCCGGGACGCCTCAACTTGGCCTCGGAGGTGACGTGAATATCGTGGGTGAGATCAAGGATAGCGCTGTCGCCGCCCCCTCGAATATGATCATGCTCGGTGACAGCCGACCAGCGGACGGAAATCCAAACAACGCTCAGGGCAATTTCGACGCTAACATCGATCCTAAGAATCCCGCGGAGTGGCCGGCCAGCCGGCACAACGGCCGCACTACGATGATGTTCGCAGACGGTCACGCCGAAAGCGCGCTGCGAAAGAACGTCGTCGATCCCAGGAACACCGAGTGGCGTCGCCGCTGGAACAACGACAACGAACCCCACCCCGAAATCAACTGGACGATCAACGCTGCCGAAGCAGCGAGGATCGATCGTTAGCCCAAGGTCAACGTCCGGCATTAAGCCTTACGTAAGTGGGTGGAACGAGCGCGAGAGGTCTCGATGGGTAGTCCGTCCGCTAAACCGTGCTGCCGATCCTTCACGGGCTTGTGGAGAGCGGCTGGCTTGACGCACCCATCCTCTCTAGCGCCGCTTTCAAAGCGTTCTGAGGTCCCGATAAATTCGCGAGTCCGTCCACTAAACGTTGCGCCTTGGCAAGATGTTCACTCAATGCTTCCTCGATTCGATTGGAACTCATCGAAGAAGTGGCCCACTCCACCTGCATTTTGCCGATCAGGTCCTCTTGTTTGACGCTTGCCTTCACGAGCTCGTTCAAGCGCTCCCCCGGGCCCCCTTGCGATATTGCGCTGGGGTTTGACCGGTCCGCGCCTTGAACAAGGCACCCATGTATTCCTGGTGTTTGAAACCGCATCGCTCGGCTACTTCCGCCAAAGGCAGTTCCGTTTCGGCCAGCAATTGTCGCGCGCGTTTGACTCGCACGTTGATGATTTCTTCCTGGAGCGAGCGGCCCAATTCCTTCCGGAACCTTCGTTGCAGAACGCTGCGGGAAACCGGGACGCGCGCCACGAGATCGCCCGCCGTCAGGCCGGAGCACGCCTGCTCGCGAATCAACCGCAGCGCGGCGGCGACCTGGCGATCGCCCGTCGCCAGCACGTCCGTCGAAAGGCGCGTCACCACGCCCACGGGCGGGACCAATCGCGGCCCCGCCGTTTGCCGCTCGCCGCGCATCGACCGCTCGAGCGCCGCCGCCGCTTCGTAACCGACGGCGCGGTGGCCGGCGTCCACCGACGAGAGCGGCGGATGGCAGACTTCGCAGAGCGGTTCGTCATTGTCCACACCCACCACGGCCACGTCGTCCGGCACCGCCACGCCCGCGCGCCGGCAGGCTTCGAGCAGTTGCTGGCCCACCTGGTCGCTGCAGACCATGATGCCAGTGGGTTTGGGCAGGCCGCGCACCCAGTCGGCCAAAGCGTCTTCCCGACTTTCCCAAGCCCGCCGGTTCAAAGCGCGGCGCGGCAGTTCACAAGTCTTGAAGTTCGCCGTTGAAGCCCCGGCGGCCTCGCGAAACGCTTCGCGGCGCCGCTCCGACCAGTTTTCGCCTTGGATGCCGAAATAGGCGAAATGGTGAAAGCCGCGTTCGCGCAAATGCTCCGCCGCCATTACCGCCACCAAGCGGTCATCCACGTGAACCAACGGCAGGCCCGCGGTCGGCACCACTCCTAGCACGTCCACCGCCGGAATGCCGGTGTCCTTCACCGCTGCGGCGATCTGCGGAGTCTGCACCCGCACAATGATCCCGTCGCCGCCCCAGCCCGCCAGCCAACGCGGCAGACCTTCCTCCAGGCTGTGGGGTTCATGGTAGAGCGACCAGGGGCCGTGCTCGCGCACGTAGCGGGCGATGCCGCGGAGAATGTCGCGGCCCGAGGCGAGCGAGGTCTCCACCAGCAGCGCCACGCGTGGGGTGGGGTGGGCGGACGTTGACGGGCGCTTGGGCATGAGTTTGTGCCAACTGGATACCGCGCGCACGATAAGTAACCCAGGCCGGCGGGCAAGCGGCTTTGTGTCCTTTGAATTTTGACGACACCGTTCGTGTGCCCGCTGCCACCGCGGAATTGACCGCGCCCACCGAGGTCGCCGCAAGTTCAAGCCGCGACGCAGGTCCGCACCAAACCTGAATTCTTGCGGTGCCCGATCCGGTCGAGGCCCGTTCCAGCGCGACTGCCCGCCAACGGCGTTTGCCGCGGCTGCGTCAAACTTCCAGAAGCATCCGAGCGGGGTTCTCGACCAGGTCTTTGATCCGTCGCAGGAACGTGACGGCCTCGCGTCCGTCCACGATCCGGTGGTCGTAGGTGAGCGCCAAATACATCATCGGCCGGATCGCGACCTGGCCGTTCACCGCCACCGGGCGATCCTGGATGGCGTGCATGCCGAGCACGCCGCTTTGGGGCGCGTTGATGAGCGGGGTCGAGAGCAGCGAGCCATAGACGCCGCCGTTGGTGATCGTGAACGTGCCGCCAGCCAGTTCGTCGGGCTTGATCCGGTTTTCTTTGACGCGCTTGCCGAAGTCGGCGATGGCCTGCTCGATTTCAGCGAAGCTCAGCCGCTCGGCGTTGCGCAAGACCGGCACCACCAATCCGCGACCGCCGCCGATGGCGATGCCGATGTCGAAGTAGTTTCGATAGACGATATCGGTGCCGCGAATCTCGGCATTCAGCGCGGGGCTGTCCTTGAGCGCCTCGACCACGGCCTTCACGAAAAACGACATGAAGCCCAGCTTGATTTGGTATCGTTCCAGAAACTTGTCCTGGAACTGGCTGCGCAGCGCCAGCACGCCCGACATGTCCAGCTCGTTGAAGGTGGTCAACAACGCCATGGTGTTCTGGGCCTGGAGGAGACGTTCGGCGATTTTGCGCCGAATCAGGCTCATCGCGACAACTTCTTCCTCGCGGCCGGCCGCGGTCGTGACCGGTTGCGCCGCCGGCGCCGGCTGGGCTTCAGGTTGACTCGGGATGGCGGCTGGCTGGGTCGCCTGCGCAGCGGCACGTTGGACATCTTCCTTCAAAACCCGCCCGCCGGGACCCGTGCCAGGAATTTCCTCGGCTTTGAGACCCGCGTGGGCGGCCAGCCGCGCGGCGGCGGGCATGACCCGCGGTTCCGGCTGGGCGGTGCCTTCCGGCTTCGGCTTTGCCGCCTTCGGCGCAATCACTGGCGCGGGCGTCTCCGCCTTGGCCGGCGCGGGCGCGCCGGCCCGCTCCAGATAACCCACCACCTCGCCGACGCTGACCTTGGCTCCTTTTGGCTTGAGCAACTTGCCGAGGACACCGTCGGCGGGCGCGAAAAGCTCCATCGTCGCCTTGTCGGTCTCGATGACGGCCACGGCTTCGTCCTTGCGGACCGGATCGCCTTCGCCTTTGAGCCATTCGCCAATCTCGACCTCGGAAACGGATTCGCCGACCGAGGGCACGGTGAGTTCGGTTGCCATGAAAACGGTGGGTTAGGCCAGTTGTTTGGTGCTGACGATAGTTTCGGTGCGCGGCCGCGGTTGATAATCTTTGCCGCCGAAAGCGCTGTCGAGAATCTGTTCCTGTTCGAGTTGGTGCGCCGCCGCGGAACCGGTCGCCGGGCTGGCGGACGCGGGACGACACACGCCGCTGAACGGCAGGCGCCCGAGGAATTGCATGCTGACCGTGACCCGCAGGTAGCGCCAGGCGCCCATGTTCTCGGGCTCTTCCTGGACCCAGATGACGTTGGTGCCGTCGCGACAATCGGCCAGCAACGCCTCCAGTTCCGCGCGCGGGAAGGGGTACAGCTCTTCGAGGCGGACGATGGCCGTGTCGTCGCGCCCCAGTTCCCGGCGGCGGGCTTCCAAGTCGTACTAAATTTTTCCCCTGCACAGCAGCCCCCGCTTCATCTCCGCCATAACGACG
>JAKCAB010000765.1 GCA_021839785.1 bacterium
TTTCTAGCGTAATCAAACAGCCTTGGGAGAAACCGAACAGCACGGTCTCCGCGGCAGCGAATCCCTGTCGGGGCAGATCCTCGAGGAGGGCGGTCAACAACTTGCGGCTGCGCGCAACGCCGGGGCTGGCATCGCCGTAGATGTCGTACCACGAATAGCCGCCGAAGTAGTCGTCGGGCGCATTGACGAGCAGGTAGTTCAGCCACGGCAGGCGCATTTCGCCCGGCAGCCAGCGATAGCCTTCCATGCTGTCGCCCAAGCCGTGGAGCACCACCATGAGCCGGCGCGACGCACGCTCGCGCGCGGGCAGGAGATCGGTGACGAGCATGGCTCAGACTTCTCCGCGTTCGAGTGCGGCGAGCGTGCCCGGATCGCGCACGTCCACCCAACGACCTTCGATCTTCAGGCCCGCGATGCGGTGCCCAGTCTCGATCATAGCGATGATGGCGTCCGTCAGTTCGTATTCGTTGCGGGGTGACTTTTTCAGCCGCGCCGTGTACTCGAACACCACCGGTTTGAAGAGGTAGATGCCGGCGTTGTACCAGGCTGGGTCACCCGGCTTGAGCCAGCCGGCCGCGCGCAATTCTTCGATCTGGGCAAGGCTCGGTTTCTCGATCAGCCGCTTCAGGCAGAACGCCTCATCGAAGAAGTTGATCGCGCCTTTGGTCACGTCTTCGCCGGCCGTCACGGTGAGCAGGCCGGAGAATTCGCCTTCCGCCCAGCGCCGGAGCATTTGCGCGTAAGTGTCCGGCTTGACCAGAATGTCGCCGTAGGTGAGCAGGAACGGCTCGGCGCCGACGAAGTCTTTGGCCAGCTCCGGCGCCTTGCCGGTGCCGTCCTGGATCTTTTGCTCGACGAACCGGATGCTCACGCCCCAGCGCGAACCGTCGCCGAAATGCTGCTCGATGACCTCGCGTTTCCAGCCGGTGACGAGGCAAAAGTCACGAATGCCCACGCTGCGCAAGCCTTCGAGGATGTGCTCGATGATGGGCTTGCCTTGGACGGGCAGCATCGGTTTGGGGAGCTCGTTCGTGAGCTCCTTCATGCGGGTGCCTTTGCCCGCGGCGAGAATGACTGCTTTCATGGAAACCTAACCGCCAAGGCGCCCAGAGCGCCAAGCTCACGAGAGAACGACTCTTTTGATTCCGTCACGGAGGACTGGGACGTTGAAGTTGATGAGCAGAGCCAAGTGGTGCCCAGTGGCCTTCAGGTAAGAGATGACTTGTGCGTGGTGAATCGGAGCCAGCTCGTCCACGGCCTTCAGTTCCACAATCAAAGAGTCTTCCACCAGGAAATCGAGTCGCGCTTCCCCAACCGGTCGGCCTTTGTAGCCGACAGCAACCGGGACTTGTCTGCGGAATCCAAAGCCGCGCAGGCTCAACTCAACCGCCAGGGCTTCCTCGTAAACGGATTCGAGAAACCCCGGCCCCAGCGTTCGGTGGACCTCGATAGCTGCGCCGATTACGGCGTGGGCGACCTGATCCAGTTTGGAATCCGGCTCCCTCATTCCCTTGGCGCTCCTGGCGTCTTGGCGGTTCGCCTCCTCACGCCCCGTACTTGTCGAACATCTTCGCGTTCGCCTGCATGTACCGGATGAGGTACTTGGCCTCGAAGACGCCCAGCGAACCGCTGTTTGCGCCCGTCTCGGTGAACCGTTCCAGTTTGTCGTTGCCGCTGTAGGCGGACTGGAGCAGCACCGGTTGCGGATGCCAGGAATGACCCTTGATCGCACACGGGGTCGAATGGTCGCCGGTGATCGCCAGCACGTCCGGACGTTTCTTGAGGAAGATCGGCAACGCGGCGTCGAACTCCTCGATGGCCTGCTTCTTGGCCTCGAAATTGCCGTCCTCGCCGTACATGTCGGTGTACTTGAAGTGGATGAAAAAGAAATCGTAGTGGTCGTACTCGGCCAGGTAGCGCTCGAACTGCTCGGCGATGGTTTGCGGGCCTTCGATCTTGGTCATGCCCACGAGTTGAGCCAGACCTTTGTACATCGGATAAACCGCCAGGCACGCCGGCTTCAGCAAATAGCGGTCTTGAAAAGTCGGAATTTCCGGCTGGTGGGCGATGCCGCGCATCAGGAAACCGTTGGCTGGTTTTTCCTTCGCAATGACCGGCAGCGCCTGCCGGTAGAACTCGGCGATCAACTCCGCCGCCTTCTTCTGCTTCGCGGATTTGTCAGAAAGCGGCTTCGCGGCGGGAATCGCCAGGCCTTCGCGGTGCGGGTCGGCATCGGTCAACGGGCCTTCGAGTCCTTTGCCGCGGAAGACCACCACGAAGCGGTGACCTTTGCCGGGCTGGATGATCACCTCGGTATCGCCGATCTTCTTCACCTTTTTGGCGAGCATGGCGCACAGCTTTTCGCAAACGCTGGTCTCGATCCGGCCCGCGCGCCGGTCGGTGACAATGCCCTTGGCGTCCAGCGTGCAGAAGTTGGCGCGCGCGGCCACGTCGCCGGCTTTCAGTTCTACCCCCAACCCGAGCGCCTCGACCACGCCCCGGCCCACCTGGTACTCGATCGGGTCGTAGCCGAAGAGCGCGAGGTGGCCCGGTCCGCTGCCCGGCGTGATGCCGGGCGCCACGGGAATCATCCGGCCTTGCGCGCAGCCTTCGGCCACGAGCGCGTCGAGGTTCGGCGTGCGGGCGGCCTCGAGCGGCGTGAGCCGGCCTTGGGCGTTGGTGGCCACGTCACCGAGGCCATCCAGGACCACCAGCGCCAGCTTGGCGGAGGTCTTCAGCGTCAGTTCGGAATAGAGAGAGTCGAGGTTCATGTGAGTCGCGAGTTCAGCTTCCAAAGGCAGCGCCCGCCGAAGCGGACCGCGCCTGGCGGGCACTGCGAAGGCATACTGAAAGGCCCCATCGTGACGCGTCAACGGGATAATCGAACGCTGCAATCGCCCTTCCCAGGTGGGTGGCGAGGGGCAAAAGCGCGCCGATCGCCCGCGGACTTTGTTCCTGCCGGCAAGTCTGCTATCCTGCGCGGGTGTTGTCGCTGCTGCTAAGGTTGGTTGCCCGTGTCGTGGGAGGATTGCTGCTCGCGGGTTGCGCCGGGTTGAATCGCCAGGCGGGCCCCGGCTCGCCCGCCCACCCGGCGGTCGTGACTGCCGATCCGGCCGCGCGGCAAGGGTTGCACGCAGATCGCGTCTGGCCGCTGAACCTGCCGGGCGGCCGCCGCTTCGATGCCTCCGGATTGGTGCGGCTGCCCAACGGCGATTTACTGACCGTCAGCGACCGCGGGCCGTCGGTTTACCGGGTACGGCTGACGCCGGACGCCGCCTCGGCGGACCTGGAGTTCGTGCCAAACTGCTTCACGCCCGCGCAACTGGCCGCTGCCGGCGTGGGGGGCGGGCGACTGGACTGCGAAGGGCTGGCGACCGATCCGGAAGGCCGCCTTTACCTGTGCGAGGAGTCGCGTCGGCTGGTGCTGCGGTGCGATCCCGTCCGCGGCATCGTGGAACGCCTGCCCATCGACTGGAGCCCCGTCGCGCGCTTTTTTTCCAGGAGCGACGACAATGCCTCGTTCGAGGGCCTCGCGGTGGGTGGTGGCCACCTTTACGTGGCCAACGAACGCAGCCAGGCGGTGATCCTGCGGCTCGACCTCGCCACGTTACGGATCGAAAACTCCTTTGTGGTCCGCCCGGCGCACCTCGGCCTGGGGCCGCTGCATTACTCGGATTTGAGCTGGTACCACGGCGCGCTGTTCGTGCTGTTGCGACATCAACAGGTGATTCTCGAAGTGGACCCAGCCGCGATGCGCGTCCGCGCCGAATATAGCTACGCGGCCATCGAGAACGCCCCGGATTGGGTGTTCCGGCGGCGTTACCCCACCGGCGTCATGGAAGGTCTGGCCGTGGACGCGGATGCGTTCTGGCTGGTGACGGACAACAACGGCGAGCCGCGCCAAAATCATCCCGGCGACCGAAGACCGCTTCTGATTCGTTGCCCGCGCCCCCACCCCGCCCCGCTGGCGCAGGCCATCCAGGCCGGCAGACCAGACGCTGCCGCGGGACAACTCCGCGCCGGCTCGGCCTCGTCGCCCTGATGGCAGCCCAGTCGCGGAGAAGGCTTCGTCGCTTGATTCGCCAGCCGCTGGCAGCACTCCCGCGCGTTCGCCCTGGAAACCCAGCGCGGAAGACCGCAACGTCAACTCAGCGGGCGCTCTCCCGTTGCGAATCGTAATCCGGCGGGTGGGCGCTCGGCCGCTGGGCAAGCCACCGCGCGATTTCGGCCACGTTGTGGACCTCGCCGCGCAAGACCGCCAGCAGCAAGTCGTGTGTGACGACGGTATTGATCATCCCGCCGAATTCCAGCCCCTGAGTGTTCGCCGGTGGATGGACGATGAACGGCACCCGGTGATCCACCCGCCCGTCATAGACGGCCGATTCGCGCCACCAATGGTCGGAGCTGATCACCAGCCAGGTGCGGTGCTGCAGCCCGGCGCGGGCGAGACTTTCGCGGATGCCCTTCAGCATGTGGTCGGCCAGCAGCAAGTTGTTGAAGTAGCCCTTGACCTTGGGAATGCCAAACGCGGTGAAATCGTCTTTCGCCGGGAGGTAAACGCCCGGTTTGTGCGGAGGAGCCAGGTGGAACAACATCAACTGGTACTCCGGGTTCCCGGCCAGCGCCTCGGCCTCCTGCTGACTGCGATGGCACAGGTCAATGTAAAGCCCGCGCTGATGCACGGTTCCCAGCGCCGCGGCCAATTCCCGAGCGAAGGCCACGCCAAAAGTGCGGCCGCGGGCCGGCTCGGACGGCATGTGCGGATACCACACGCAGTAATTCAGGGAATCCGCCAAGACGCGCGAATAGGGATGATACCAGCCAATGAGCGCCGTGTTTGCGCCCAACTCCCGGGCGCTGGAAAAGACCGAGGGCAGAGAGCGCCAGTCCACGCTTTGGCCCCCGTTCTCCGGCTGCAGCAACAACTGCGACGGACCAGCCACGGTCACCGCAGCCAATTGCCGGCCGGAAATCAAGGCGGGCATGGAAATCATGGTGGCCCCGCCAGGCGGGTAGGCATTGGTCGCGAACAACGACTCGCGCCGCAGTTGATCGAAGTTCGGCAGCGAGACGCCGGCCGGGCGCTGCTCGAACGCCAGCCGGTAGTCCATTTCGTCAAAGATGATCCAGACCACGCGCGGCAGTTCCGAGCGCACCGGTCCCGGCGCCACCAGAGGCGGGTCGGAGTCATCTTGGCTCAGATGCACCACGCCGGTCAGCAGCAGGATCGTATGGCCGAGGGTGAGCAAGGCCAGCGGGGTAAAAATCCCCACGATTCCCGCGGCCACCCGCGCCACCCGGCGGTGCTGCCACAAAATCAACAGGCAACACCCGGCGGCCAGCGTGGCCGTCAGTGGCTGCTTTACGAAAGCCATCACCCGGTAATCCGGAATCTTCAGGATCGTGAAACGCAGGAAATCGGCGGGAAAGATCAACGAAATGAAAAACAGCACGTGAATGCCGAACCGAACCGCGCGGCTTCGGGTGCGGTGCCAAATCCGCAGGCCCAGCCACGCAACGCCGCTCAGCCAGGCCAGGTTCGCCAGCAGGGCCAGCAGCGTGGGCGCCTTCACGGGCACGGCGTTGAAGTACCCGTGATCCTTGTGGTAAAGGATTTCGAACCACGCACCGGCCAGGATCAGGTTGGCCAGCGAGAGCGAGAAAAGAGCGTCCTTGGCCCATTGCGTGAACCGCGAACCGGCACCCGGCACGGGGCCAGCCGCCCCGACAACTCGCTCTGCCCCCTTGGCGGTCATGCGGAGCGGCGGCGCTTGCGGAGCAGATAAAGGCGGCGGTGGGTTTCCGGCAACGCCGCCGAACGCACCACGTCGAACCGCTTGGAGCAGGCCGCCTCGAAGACTTCCGCCGTCAAAGAGGCGTGCAGGTGTTCACGCCCGCGGGTGAGTTGACGGAACATCTCGTCTGCCGGCGCCACGAATTCGATCACGAGCGCGTCGGTGGTTAATTCGGCCGCCAAGGCCAGCACGTCTTCGAGCGGGACGCGTTCCGTCACCAGCAAGTGGTGCAGCACGGCCAGCATCAACACGCAATCCGAGGCCCCGCGCGCACGATCGAGGAAGGACGCACTCTCCCGATACTGCCAACCCAACGCCGGAGTGGGCCGGGCCAAGTCCACCACCAACGGCAGCAAA
>JAKCAB010000543.1 GCA_021839785.1 bacterium
CGATTTTCCAGTTCAGGTCGCCCTGTCCCTGGATGTAGGTGGAACCGAGGCACGTTGTATCGTTGAAGAACCAGACGCCGTTATCGCCGGTGATCTGGCGCTCCCGCCACAACAGATCCAGCTTGCCGTCGGCGTTAAAGTCGCCGGTGCCGACAATTTCTCAGTTGAGGTCTGAGCAGGCGGGCAAGCTCGTGGAGGAGACGTAGGTGGTGCCGTTCATGTGCCAGACCAGATTCTGGCCGGTGCCGTAGTGCCGCCAGACGATGTCGGTCTGGCCGTCGCCGTTGAAATCGCCAGTGCCGACGATCTTCCAGTTCGGATCAGAGCAGGAGAGAACCGAAACCGAGGAGCCGTAGCTGGCGCAGTCTTGGTCGTTGCAAGCTTGGCTCTGCATTAACCAGACGGTGTCGGCGCCACTGCTGGAGTTGCGCCAGAGAATGTCGCTGGTGGCCGCTTGAAGTGCCCCGCCTAACATCGCGCCCGTGAGGGCGAGCATCGCCCCGCTCGTCAGAGGGCTGGGGTGTGGGCCGAAACCCGACCCTCCGCGGCTCCCCAGGCAGTGCCGGCGGGCAAGCTTCGCGCAAAATCCCGTCTGCCATCGACTCATAGAATCCTCCCTTGCGTTAGCAACGAAGTGACCGCTCACGGTTTGGGGTTCACGCTCGGCCGCATCGGTGGCGGGAGCGGCTGCTGGTCAGGCCTTTCCATGGCGGCCAGGGCCTGGGCCTTGAGTCGTTCCCGGTCCGGCTGCTGGCGAGCGCTGAGGCCGATCCTGGCTTTGAGCTGGTCGAAGTTGGCGGTGGCGTTGGTCTGGGCGTACCGCGCGAGGCCTGCTTCGTCCATGACCGCCAACCAGGCCTCCTCAGACGACGCGGGTCGCGGATTGAGCGCCGCGTACTCGGCGGGCTGGAGAATGGCGAACTCGCCGAGCGCCTCGTCCGCGAGCTCTTCCGGTGACTTGAGCTTGGCCAGCTCCTGCTCCAACTCCGCGGGGTAAACGATCGCCAAGGCGCTCAGTTTTTCGCGATCAGTCCGTTCCGTTAGGCGGTCAAAGGCGCGTTGGAATCCCCGAGTTGCTGGCACAACCGTCCGCTTTGCCGCGACGGTGCCGTTTTCCTTTCCAGGCGCAGCCGGATTCGTCATTTCGCTACCGGCTCGCGAGACCACGCTGATGGCCAGGGCGGCGGTGAGTACAGCGATTGTTCCAGCGGACAGGTTTAGCAACTTGCAGGTTCTTCTTGGTGGTTTCATGGCGTTCTAGTGTTTACTTGCAATGATTCACGATATATTGTATCGTTGGGCGCATGGCAAGACGCGCCCCTACCATCACTTGCGGTCCGGAGGACCGGCGGGAGCTTGAGCGACTGGCCGGGAGTCGGACGGCATCCAAGTACATGATCGAACGAGCTCAAATCATCCTGGGCTGTTTGGCGGGCCAACGGGTCAAAGAGATCGCGCACTCCTGTCGCACACGCCCCAACACCGTGATCAAGTGGCGGCAGCGCTTTGTGGAACACGGCTTGGCCGGACTGCGGGATGCGCCCCGGCCCGGGGCCAAGCCGGTTTACGGCGAGGAGTTCCGCCACCGGGTGCTGGCGCTGTTGGAGCAACCGCCCCCGGAAGGTCAGGCGAGCTGGGACGGCCCGGCCGTGGCAAGGGCCCTGCACGGTTCGGCGCATGCGGTTTGGCGCGTCCTGCGCCACGCGGGTATTTGCTTGCAGCGGCAGCGCTCCTGGTGCGTGAGCACGGACAAGGAGTTCGCCGCCAAAGCCGCCGATATTGTCGGGCTCTATCTCAATCCGCCGGAGAAGGCGCTGGTCATCTCGGTCGATGAAAAGCCCAGCATCCAGGCGTTGGAACGAACAACCGGCTACGTGGAAACCGACCACGGCCAGATCGTCCGGGCCTACCAGAGCACCTACAAACGCCACGGAACCCTCAACCTGTTTGCCGCCCTGGAAGTCGCCACCGGTCAAATCAAGACCGCGATCACGCCGCTCAAGCGGCGAGAGCAATTCCTCCAGTTCATGGACCAAGTCGTGGCCGACGCCTCCCCGGAGCAGGAACTGCATGTGATTTGGGACAACTACTGCACGCACAAGAAAGGCGACGCCTGGTTGGCGCAGCATCCCCGCGTGCATTTCCACTTCACCCCCACCTCGGCCAGTTGGCTCAATCAAGTGGAGATCTGGTTTGGCATCTTGTCCCGGAAGGCGCTCCGTGGCCTCAGCACCAAAAGCACGGCCGAATTGCGCCAAGCGATCGAAGCCTTCGTGGCGGCCTACGCCCAACACGCTCGACCTTTCAAGTGGAGAAAGCGCGAAGTAAAAGGGTCCCAGCTTCGTAATACTATCGTCAATCTGCGCAACTAGACACTAGGTCTTTGGAATGGGGCGGCGACGGAGCCGGAGTGCAGGTTACCGAATGGCTCCTCAGCGTTGCTTCGTGCCACGTCGACGGGCGCAAGCGCGCCGAAGAAGTCGAGAGAAAAAGCGAAAACATCCAGCAAAACCCTGCTTTTTCATTCCTTAAAACTTAGCGCCCCCACCCCTGCGAAAGACAAGAGAGAAATCCTAAAGCGAATCAGTTTGTAGGTGCGTCGATATGGAGAATAAGGTAACTGCCGTGGGACTAAGCCGTCAGGGTCGTCTGCGGACAAGACCTGGGGATTCAGCCGAGTACAGGGCCTTAGCCCGGCTTACCCGGCGCGCCGGTGCGCAAGCAGGTTGCGCTCCTGAAAAGCGCCGGCTTGAACCTCGATTGGCGCGAGTTCGACAAGCCCCACACCATCGCCGGCGAGGAAGAGTTGGCGGTCCTGCGCGGGTTCGTCGAGACCTGCTTCGAGGATCGGTCAGCTTCAGCGTGATGTTGGCTAAGCTCCGTGCCGATTGTGGAAGGTCCGGGTCGTTTTGGACCTGACATCCTCAGGCTTCAGGCGCTTCCGCCGGTTCGCTCAACCAAGCTTGATTGAAAGGGGAAATGGGGGAGATTCCCACCATGCGGAACACAATCAGTCTGGACGCCAAGCGCCGGGGGACTTTCCCGGACACGTTCAAGCCGGGCGACCGGTTCGCCGTGGCCATGACCGATGCAGACACGGTGCAGTTTCGCCGACTCCGCCCGGCTGACGTGCCCACGGTGGAACCGCGCAAGGTCAAGGGGCAATGGATGGGCGCAAAGGTGACTTTGGACCGGGCGCGGCTCGCCGCAGTCATCCGGGAGGAACGGGACGGCCGATGAAAACTTACTGGGACACGTCCGCATTGATCGTGGCCCTCCATGACGAGGCACTCCGCGCACGCTTGGACAGGGGCGAGCAGGTGACCCGCGTGCACACGCTGGCCGAATTGTTCTCCACGCTCACGGGCGGACGCCTCCGGTTCAAGTACACGCCCGCCGCGGCCTCGCGCTTGATCGAAGGGCTATGCCCGCGGCTGGCTTTGGTGGAGTTGAACGCCGCGCAAACTCGCGCGGCCCTGGCGGACGCCGGTCGCCGGGGCGTGACCGGTGGTCGGGTCCATGACTGGCTGCACGCGGCAGCAGCCGGACGGTCCGGGGCGGAACGGTTGTTGACCAGCAACGTGGACGATTTCCGCGACTTGGAAAGCGGCTGGACGGTGGAAGCGGTCTAAACCACAACCGCCCTCGCAGTTTCCGGCAAACGGGCTGCTCTCCACTTGAGCGGGGCGTATTGGCCGCTGCGAAAGAACGAAGCGTGATTCGCGAAGACTACATCATCGGCTGGATCAAGCGGTACATCCGCTGGCTGGCGGAGATCGCCGGCTTTGTGAAGACCGCCGATTACGAGGCCGCGGCGCGCCGCGTGGACCTCGCGCTGCGTGACCTGCTGGGCATCGGTCCCGATTCGGTGCTCGCGTTGACGGATGGCGAACTGCTGGCCCGCCTCACGGTCGATGAACCCCCGCCGGTGGTTCGTGACAAATGCCTGCTCCTGGCCGCGCTGCTCAACCACTTGGGCTGCGCCGCGGCGGGCCAAAACAACGCTGATGTGGCGCGCGATTGCTGGCTCAAGGCGCTGCAGATCGTGCTGGCGACGCAACTGCAGGGTCGCGGCGAGGACTGGCCAGAGTTCGCTCCGGCCTTGCCCGACTTGTTGACGCGCCTCGACCCGGCCGACCTGCCGTCGCGCACGCACGCGGCGTTACTGATTTACCACGAGCAGCGCGGCGAGTTCGCGAAGGCCGAGGACGCGCTGTTCCGGTTGCTGGACGCGACGGAGCGGGCGCCCGCGGCGTTCGAGATTGGGTTCGGCTTTTACCAGCGAATGGGCGTGCTCAGCGACGACGCGCTGGCCGCCGGCGACTTCAGTCGTGCGGAGGTGGGGGCGGGATTGGCGGAGTTGCAGCGCCGACAGGAGGGCGCGGCACCTTCCGCAAACTGAAAAGGCGAGACGTCAGCGACGCCGGACAGGGCAGGCGGGCAAGCCGGGGGCGTCAAGGAAAGTGGGCTTGACGGCGCCGCTGGCCGCTTTCGACGGCAGGAAATCCGCGGGTGCGTTGCGTGGCCCGCGGTTTCGGCGCGGGCGGGGGCGCAGCGCCTCCGGTTCAAACGCCGAAGAAGCGTTGAATCTCGCGGAGCACCTCGACGAACCGATCCACTTCGGCGCGGGTGTTGTAAAAATAGAAGCTTGCGCGCGCGGTCGAAGCCACGCCGAGCTTGCGCATGAGCGGTTGGTTGCAGTGATGGCCGCCGCGCAAGGCGACGCCAAACTGGTCGGCCACGGTCACCACGTCGTGCGCGTGCACGTCGTCCAGGAGAAAGCTGACCAAGCCGGCGCGGCCAGCCTTCGGTCCGAAAAGGCGGATGCCTTTCAACCGCGCCATCGACTCGTAGGCGTAGGCGCCCAGTTCCTGATCGTGGCGCCAGATGCGGTCGCGGCCCACGGCCTCGAGGTAATCCACGGCTGCGGCCAGGCCGATGGCGCCGGCGATGTGCGGGGTGCCCGCCTCGAATTTGTGGGGCAGGGTGTTCCACTTGCTTTCGTAGAAGTCCACGCTCGAGATCATGTCGCCGCCGCCTTGCCACGGCGGCATGGCGTCGAGCAATTCCTGCCGGCCCCAAAGCACGCCGGTGCCGGTCGGGCCGCAAATCTTGTGGCCGGAAAACGCCAGGAAGTCGCAGCCGAGCGCGCGAACGTCCACCGGCAGATGACCCGCGCTTTGGGCCGCGTCCACCAGCGTGACCGCACCGACTTTGCGCGCGCGCTCGACGAGTTCGGCGACGGGGTTGACGGTGCCCAGCGTGTTCGAGATGTGGGTGAAGGCAAAAAGCCTCACGCCCGGCGTGAGCACCGCGTCGAGTTGGCGGAGGTCGAGCAAACCTTCATCGCCGGTCACCGGAAGATAAACCAGTTTGGCGCCGGTGCGCGCGGCGACGAGTTGCCACGGCACGAGATTGCTGTGGTGCTCCATCTCGGTGAGCAGGATGCGGTCGCCGGGCTTGAGATTCGCCGCGCCCCAGGTATTGGCCACCAGATTGATGCTCTCGGTGGTGCCGCGCGTGAAGATGATTTCCTGCGGGCCGGCAGCGTGAATGAACTGCGCGATCCGCTCGCGGGCGCCTTCGTAGCCGGCGGTGGCGCGGTTGCTCAGTTCGTGGATGCCGCGGTGGACGTTCGCGTTGTCCTGCCGATAATAGCGGTCCAGCGCTGCGATCACCGCGAGCGGCTTCTGGCTGGTGGCGGCGTTGTCGAAATAAATCAGCGGGTGGCCGTTGACGGTTTGGTGCAGCACCGGGAAGTCGGCCCGCACCGCGTCCCACGCGGGGGCGCTGGCTTTCGGTTTCGGTTGGGCAGTTTCGGCAATCATCTCAGCAGAGGCGGGGCGGCTCGCGTTTACATCAAACCAAGTTCCAGCCGGGCAGCTTCGCTCATCATGTGCTGGCTCCACGGCGGATCCCAGACAAGCTCGACGTTGACCTCGTCCACGTTCTCGAGCCCCAGCACCTTGTTTTGCGCGTCTTGCTGAATCACCGGACCCATGCCGCACCCCGGCGCGGTGAGGGTCATCTTGATGTCCACCTTGTAGGTGCCGCCGCTGGCGAGCGGGCTGACCTGGCAATCGTACACGAGGCCCAGATCGACAATGTTCACCGGGATTTCCGGGTCGTAACAGGACTTCAGCGTGTTCC
>JAKCAB010000890.1 GCA_021839785.1 bacterium
CGCCGCGCGTGTACGCCAAAGACCTGCCGCCGGTCGGGCCGGAGCTCACCGGACCTTCGCCGGTCGCCTGACTTTGTGTGGCCGACCTGAAGCCCTGGCGCCGCACAAACGCCTGCAAATCAGTTCCGGCGTTGTCTCCCGTGCGAAGGTCGGGGTAGCAGAATATCCGTGAAATCCGGGCGATTCGTGATTCAATACTCTGCGAATGCTATGCCGACACGCGAAGAGTTGCTGAACCGGATTTCAATCGATCCGCAGGTTTGCTTTGGCAAGCCTTGCATCAAGGGCACCCGCCTCTGGGTTTCCCTGATTCTCGACTGCCTGGCCTCCGGTTGGACGCCCCAAGAAATCCTCAAGGAATACCCCGCGCTGACCCCGCTGGATCTCCAAGCGTGCCTGGCCTATGGCGCGGAAATGGTCCGGGAACGGTTCGTGGACATTGCGCTCCCCGTGCCGGCATGAAGTTCAAACTTGACGAGAACTTCGGCCGGCGCTGTCACGAGACGCTGGCCGCGGCTGGCCACGATGTCGCCACCGTAGCGGGACAGAAAATGTCCGGCGCGATGGACAGGGATCTGATCGAAGCTGTCGGCAGGAGGGCCGCTGCCTGGTCAGCCTCGACCTAGACTTCGCCAACCCGCTGCGTTTTCCACCGAACCAGTATCCCGGCGTCGCCGTCGTTCGGTTGCCCGCGCGCCCGAGCTATCCGGATCTGGTCAGTGCGATCACGACCTTGACCAAAGCACTCGAAACCCATTCTATCGTGGGCAAGCTCTGGATCGTCGAGATCGGCCACATCCGTAGCTATCGGCCATAAGACAAGGAGCCCTGAGCGACGGTTGCCCGAAGAGCAGGCGCTCGCCAGCGAAGGCGTCACCAACCCTTAAGCCGAGGTGGACGACCACCGCGACATCATGGAACGGCTACAGCGTGCGGAGAGGCGTTTCCAAGGTGGGTTCGCGAGGGGGCCGCGATTCAGGAGGACACCCGTTCCCAGCCGCACCAACCGGCCCACCCGCCTGACCCGCGGTTTTCCCCCTGATCTACTCCCGTTTGGCCCACGCCAGGCCGTCGGCTCCAGGTCCCGCGTCGATCAGTTTCTCCACTTTCCAATTCTTCAGGTCGATCGCCGCGATCCGGCGGCTGGCATCGCAGGACACGTAAGCGACGGCGCCATCGGGGCGGACCAACACCTCTTGCGGCGACCTGGGCACGTCCAACGTCCGCACCAGCTTCATGGCGTCGAGGTCGATCACGCCCACCTTGCTGATGCCGCTGAGGGCCACCAGGAGCCAACGCCCGTCCGGCGTGGGCGCGGTGCCGTAGCCGACGCCCGGCAGCTCGACCCAGGTTTTGACGCCGTTGGTCGCCGTGTCGATGACGGCCAGTTGCGGCTTGGTCTGGTCCGCGGTGAACGCCCAGCGGTCATCGACGGAGAGCGCGATGCGCTGGGTTGTGGGGGAAACCGGGATTACGGCCAGGGTTTTCCGGCCCTCCAGATCCAGCACGGAGACGGTTCCGGGTCCGACGTTCGCCGTGTAACCGCGCCGGCCATCGCGTGTGATTGCCAGCATGTGCGACTCGGCCTGGCCGGTGGGGATCGTCCCGACGAGCTTCAGGGTTTGGGGGTCGATCACCGTCACCGAGTTTTCCAACTCGGTGGTGACGTAGAGCAGGCCGTTCTTGGGGCCGACCACCGCGCAGTGCGGACGCACCCCTTTCCCGAAATCGACCGTGTCCACCACCTGGTGCGTCGCGAGGTCGATCACCCGGAGCAGGCGGCCGTCGGTTCCGCGGCCGCCCACGCCGGAGTTGCCATAAATCGGGACGAACGCGTGCTTGCCATCCGGCGAGGCCGCGACTTCATGCCCGGTCACCCCGTCCTCGGGCACGGTGGCAATTTGACGACCGGCAACAGGATCGACGATTCCCAGCGTGCGGTCGCCCTTGTTGGCCACCAGCAACCAACCTCTGGCCGCGCCGCTGCCGCCGGCAGCGGCGGTCGGCGCCGACAGGGCAAAGACCATCAAACTTCCCAGCATGGCAGCCCGCAGCGGAGTAGGAAGCGGGCGCCTGGGGGCGAGACCCCTACTCGCCCCGCCCCGCCGCCCAAAGTATTTTGGATTCATGCGACGGCATAATTGACCGGATAAGCAGGGGAGTCAAACCCGGCAAAGGTGGGTTCGTTCGCGGCTGAGGGAGTCTGTCGCTTCAGCGCACCGGCTGCCGTCCGTCCGTCGCCGACGTGGAGAGCAAGTGGCGTAAAGCCGATCCCTGCGCGCTGGCGGCATGGAGAATCCATATTTCATCGCCCGCTCTGCGCCAGTCGCTGCCGCCATACAAGCGGGGCACGGTCACGGCGGATAATCTTCGCTGGTCGTGAAGAAAGTGCGTTGGCCAGTCCACGATGCCCAAAGCCGGCGATCAGGATTGAACTGGAGCAGCGGAACGGGTGGCCCGGTGCAGCGTGATGCGGCTGCCAACGTACAAGCGAAGTTGCGCCAACGCGGAACCACCGTTGACCGCGATTTCGAGGAAGCCGCTCGAACCGAAAACCGCGACCGCGTGTCCTCGCGGCACAGCGGCATAACAGGCCCCCACCGGGCACAACCGCCTGCGGCCGGCGAACACGACCCAATCGAGCGATCCCGCGGGTGCGCAGGTCTCCGGGATGTTGGTGATGGCGTTGCCGAAGCGGTCCACCGCAAGAACCTCACCCGTCGAGTCACCGCCACGGTCCTTGACCGCCGGCCACGGCAACCGGGTGAAGTCCGCTAACGCTGGCCCGACGGGGTGGAACGAACCGCCGCGTGCGAGGTGCGCGGCCACCGGCGCAAACACGTCGCGACCGTGAAAGGTGCGGCTGACCGGCTTGCGCCACAGACGCTCGTTGGCGATCAGCCGCAGCGACTGCACCTTTTCGCGGGCGAGCGCCCAGGACAGCACGCCGTTGTCCGGCCCGACGAAGCGGTAGTCGCGCGTCTGCACGGCGATGGCGCGGCGGGCGCTGCCCACTCCAGGGTCCACCACCACGACAGGCACCGTCCGCTTCGGGAAGTAGCGACAGGCGGTGAGCAGCGCGAATGCCCCGGCCCGGATGTCGCCGGGAGCGATGCCGTGAGTGAGATCAACGATCCTCGCGCGCGGCGCCCGATCAAGGATGACGCCTTTCATCGTGCCGACGAAGCTGTCAGTCGTGCCGAAGTCCGTGGTGAGGGTGATGACGCTCACGCGCGAAGAATTACCTCGAGCCAAGCGCGCAGGGAAGTCGATCTCCAAGCCGAACACCGGTGTGACGACGTGATCGAAAACACTGCGAGTGCGTCAGCGTTTTGAAAGCGGCGGCGGGCCGCCTCAGTCCAGGACGCTGGCGCGACGTGCCGGCCCCGAGGGTGCTCTGTTCGGCGTGATCGCGGAGCAATCGGGCATCGGAATTCGCCTGAATCTTATCCATGAACAGCCGGCGGCAGCGAAATCCGACAGTGTCTTTCAGTGATGCGGTGGAGCGGGTGGTGCCGGCGGGTGCCTCACTGCGTCGGCATCTGTTGGTTTATCTCAAGCTGCAAGTCAGTTGCTTGTCCGTCAGGCGCCAGACTAGGGGTCACCGTCACCTTCACCCATCCGCCGGTGCTGTCGCCGCTTTGAAGTTCAGCGGAGTGGCCGGGAAGTGTGGTGATGATTCCAAGGCCGGTTCTTTGGGTGTTAGGCTCCGCTGCCAGCTTGTTCAGCAACGCATCGGCGTCAGCCGTGGCCGCGAGTTGGCCATGTTGAACCGTCTGGCTTGAGTCCGATGCCAAAGCGCCGAGCCCATACGCGCCCAGTAGTGAATCCGTCATCTCGATGCCAGTGGAGTGCAGCGTGATCGTCGATGCGCCGCTGCTGGTATGATCCAACTCTGGGCGAACAAAAATCAGCATCCGCCGTCCCGGAGCGATGGCCCAACCACCCGTAATCAAAGTCTGTCCGAAATTCACCACCGCCTGAACCCGGGAGCGAAAAGGCTCCGCGGCTGGGGGTGACGCGTCTGCGGTATTCGTCCCCGCTTCCTGGCCCGAGCTCGCAGCTGAGTTCTGCGCTGTCGCGACTGCTTTCGCCAACTCCGCGTTCTGCCGTTGCAGGGCGCCCACTTTTGCTCGCAGGCGCAATAACTCCGTCGATGGAGACTCCATAGTGTCGGCTTGCGCGACCGAGTTTGAAAGCCGTTCGTTTTCCGCAGCCAGTAGGGCCAGTTGATTTACCTGCTGCTGCAATGTTGCGTCCCTTTCGCGCAGCTCGGCTTGCGCCTGGTGAAGCATCACCAACGGTGTTGCCACGCTGGCGACGGCGATGGCGCCAATGATGCCAGCCTTGATTTTTGTCATAGCCATAATCTTCAGGAGAGTGAGTGTGGTTCCAGTTCCCCCCGCCGCGGCTGCCAGCGACGCGCTGGTGAGTGCTGCCGTCAACCCGGCGGGCGCGGCTTGCACGGCGTTGACCGAAATGACCGTCGAGAGCGCCGCCGCCGTGGTCGTTACGCCGCGGCGGACAAGGTCGGCGCGGAGCTTGTCCAGCGCGCGGCTGACACGCTTGCGGGCGGCATCCTCGTTCAGGCCCAGCACCTCGCCGACTTCGGCCAGGCTGCGCTCCTCGAAATAGCGAAGCACCAAAGCGTCGCGGTGGGCGCGGCTCAACCGGTCGAGGGCGGCGTCGAGCAGCGGCCAGATTCGGTCCCAATCGGGCGCGGCGGCGGATTGGAGTGCATTCATCGCGGCGGCCTCTTGTTCGCGCGCCTGGCGGCGGCGTTCGGTACGGAGCAGTTCCGCGGCGGCGTACCGCGTGGCGCGGTGGAGCCAGCCGGCCAGCACCACGCCCGACGGAAGCGAACCGGCCTTGCGGGCGAGGTCGGTGAAGACGAGTTGCGCCACGTCCTGCGCGCGTTGGGCGTCGCCACCCACCCGACGCAGCGCCGCGGAATAAACGAGGTTCGCATAGCGCCCGACCAGTTCGCCGAAAGCGGCTTCGGAACCTTCGGCGGCGTAACGGCGCAAAAGTGGTTGGTCATCCAACATCGGTCTTTGCCCATCATACAGCCGCCGGCGGGCGAAATCGGACAGGGAAAAGTGGGCAGAGTCCCGAACAAAGGTGTCGCGATGGCACGCGGCTGACTCGGACGCGCTGTGACGTGGCCGGGGGTGTGCTTTCCGCCTTCGCAACCGGTACGACTCTGGCTAGCTTTCGCGGCATGAATCGTCGGTTCGCTTTGGCCTGGCTGGGTGCGGCGCTGATCTCGGCGGCAGCACAGGCCCAATTGGTGCCCTTCGTCCTGCCATGGAACGACGCTTCGCCCAGCGTCACGGATTTGTCGGCGATGAACCCGCCCATCGGCCCGAGCTCGCGCGTGACTGTGAACGCCGATGGGCATTTCGTCGCGAACGGCGAGCGGGTGCGGTTTCTCGGCGTGAACTTCGCCGGCGATTCGCCGTTCATGCCTACCAACAAGGCTGACGCCGTGGCCGCGCGGCTCGCGAAGTTCGGCGTCAACTGCGTCCGCTTTCATCACCTGGACGCTCCGTGGGCGACCGGCGGCGGCCTGTTGAGCTATACCTCCACGTCCAGCCGCGCCGTCAACCCCGCCCAACTCGAGCGCGTGCAGTACCTGGTTTCCCGCCTCAAGGCGCACGGCGTCTATGCCGACATCAATCTCCTGGTCGGCCGTGAGTACCGATCCGGCGACGGCCTCGGCCCGGAGGTGACCACGATGGACTGGAAGGACCAGCATATCCTGGGTTTCTTCAACGACACCGCGCTCGCGCTCCACAAAGAATACGCCACGCGTCTGCTCACGCCGGTCAACAAGTTCACGGGACTGTCGTTGGCGCAGGATCCGGCGGTGGCGTTCGTCGAGATCATCAACGAAAACGGGATTCTCCAGAAGTGGTTCGACGGTGGCCTGGACCGGCTGCCGGCACGCTATGCCAGCGAGTTGCAGGCGCGCTGGAATGACTGGCTCGCCGCGCGGTACGCCGACGACGCCGCGCTGCTGGCGGCCTGGAAGGCGATCGACCAACCGCTCGGCGCGAACCGGCTCAAGAACGGCGACTTCGCGTCCGGCCTTGCGAACTGGAACCCGGAGCAGCACGCCACGGCGAAGGCCACATTCACGCG
>JAKCAB010000472.1 GCA_021839785.1 bacterium
ATCATCGGCCCCCAGCGCGAGGTGCTGGCACGGTTCGCGGCCGGCGAATTCAAGCTCATCCGCGGCCACCTGGTGCCGTATTACCGGGACGTGTACGACGGGTTGTTCCGGATTTACGAGCTGGCGCAAGGCTACACCGATTCGCTCACCGGCATCCTGCAGGTGTACCTGAACATGTCCTCGAACCAGACCGGCGAGGTGATCAAATTGCTGACGCTGATCACCATTATCACCACGCCGCTGATGATGATCGGCACGTGGTACGGGATGAATTTCCACAACATGCCGGAGTTGCCGCACGGTTACTGGGTGGCCACCGGCGTGATGGTGTGTTCCACCATCGCGACCTATTGGTACTTCAAACGGAAGAAATGGTTCTGACGTCCTCCACGCTGGCCCCGCGCCCAGCCCCGCGAGCATGACCGGCGGCAAATCCAGTTTCCTCGACAAAGTCCTCGGCCGCCTCGACCGGCTCGACCCGGACGGTCTGCAGACGGTGGTGCAGCGCCTGGCGCGCGAGCGGAGCTTCCTCGAAACCCTGTTCAACACCATCGAAGACGGCCTGCTGGTGCTCGATCCGGAGGGGCGGATTCTATACCTGAACCGCGCAGTCACCCGCCTGCTCGGCCTCCGGCCCGAGGAAGCCGAAGGCCAGCCGATCGGGCAGCACCTGCCCGATCTGGACTGGCAGAAGATCGCGTCGCTCGATCACCGGGGCGGCGAGCACGGCTTGCGGCTCGAATTTGAGGTGCAGTTCCCGCGCCCACGTTTCCTGCGACTGTTCGCCGCCCCCCTGGATGGCGAAGCGCCGGGCAGCCGCGGCGTGGCCTTGATCATGCACGACGCCACCGAGGCCCGGCAAAAGACGTTCGAGGCGATCGAAAGCGAGCGGATGCAGGCGCTCACGCTGCTCGCGGCCAGCGTCGCGCACGAGATCGGCAATCCGCTGAACGCCCTGCACATCCACCTCCAGCTCATGGAACGGGAGCTGAAGAAACTGCGGACCCTGGCCGCCGCGCCGCCGCCGGCCAAACGTGAATTCACGCTGCGCCGGGCGCGACCGCAGCGGCTGCCCGGTCCGGACGAGATTGAGGCGTTTGCCGGCAAGTTCGACCGTTACCTCGACGTTGCCAAAGGCGAGATCGCACGGCTGGATTACATCGTCACCCAGTTCCTCCAGGCCATCCGGCCCAGCCCGCCGCAGATTCAGCGCGCTTCGCTGAACGACGTGGCGCTCGGCACGCTGGAGCTGCTGAAGCCGGAGTTGGAGAACCGCGGCCTGATGGCGGAGGAGAAACTCGACCCCCACCTGCCCCCGGCACCGCTCGACCCCGCGCAGATCAAGCAGGCCCTGGTCAATGTGATCAAGAATTCGATGCAGGCGATGACCCGCGGCGGTGTCCTGACGTTGACCACCGGTGAATCAGCCGACGGCGTCTGGGTGAGTGTCGCCGACACGGGCGGCGGCATCCCGCCCGAGCAGCTTCAGCGCATCGGCGAACCGTTCTTCACCACCAAGAAAAAGGGATCTGGGCTCGGCCTGATGATCGTCCGCCGCATCATCCGCGAGCACGGCGGCAGCATCGACATCGACAGCCATGTCGGCCGCGGAACAACCGTGCGGTTGTGGTTGCCTCACCAGAAACGCCGCACGCGCCTGCTCCGGGCGGCCGAATCGGCGCCGGACGCCACCTGACATGGCAGTGCCGGTTCGTCGCATGGTGGCGACGGCGTTGCCAAGTCCTCGCCGGTGAAGGATCGTCATTTCCGAGGCCCGGATGAAAACACGTCTGCTTTCGCTCCTGCTCGCCGGTTGCGCATGCTGCGCCTTGTCGGCGGCCGACTTTGAGTTCGTCGTGATCGGCGACACCCGGCCGCCGTTCGAGAGCGAGAACTTTCGCATCTTCGAGCGCCTGATTCCGGAGATCAACACGCTCAAACCCGCGTTCGTCATCAACGTGGGCGACCTCATTTACGGCTACGGTCTGTTGCGCAAAGAAAAGCAGTGGGACCGCTACCAACAGGTCATCCGCGGCTTTGCGGAGCCGTACTATCAACTCCCCGGCAACCACGACACCTACTCGAAGGAGGCCCGCCGGATTTACGGTCGGCGCTTCGGCAAGTTCTACGAGTCGTTCGATCATGGCGACTGCCACTTCGTGCTGTTGGACACCACCGAAGAGGAAAAGTGGGGCTACCTGGGCCCGGCCCAACTGGCCTGGCTGCGGGCCGACCTCCGGGAGGCGAAAGCGAAGATGGTCTTTGTGTTCACTCACTTTCCGCTCTGGGAACCCGCCCGCGTCGCGCCGAAGTACCACGAATTCTGGGCGCAAACGCTCCACCCGCTGTTCCGCGAATCCCGCGTTCGCGCGGTGTTCGGCGGGCATTTTCACAGCTACGGACCGACCCGGGACATCGACGGCATCCGCTACTTCATCACCGGCGGTGGGGGCGCCGAGTTGAAGCCCGCGTACAAGAAGGCCGGCGGGGTGCACCACTTCCTGCGGGTCAGCGTGAAGGGGGAGAGCTTCGACGTGCGCGTGGTGACCGATCACGGCGAGCTGACCGACGCCGAGGCGGACGTCACCGGCGGCGAAGCCTTTGCCGACCAACACTGCTCGCGGATCGGGCTGGCGGAAAACGCGAGCCGGCTCGAGGTAGGGACGCGCATTCCGGTGTCGCTCACGAACCCGTTTCGCGACCCACTAAATGGCACGGCTGAATGGCTCCTCGATGCGGCAGCCTGGATCGGCGCGCCGGCCACCAACTGGTTCGAGATTCCGCCCGGCGCTACCAAAGACCTGGAGTTCGAGTTGGCCGCCCGTTCGGCAACCAACGCGCTGGCGACGCTCCCCCAACTCGCGTTCGCGGTGCGCGCGGGACCGCGCCAATTGTACTTCCGCCGGGATGTTTCCGTTTTGCGCCGCCTGGCAGCTCCGCGCTTGCCCGCGACGCCCGCACTCGATGGCCGGCTGGACGAATGGACCGCCGTGCCCGCGCTCACGTTGGACGCTGGCACGCCCGCTGCCGCCGAAGTCCGGGCGTTCCGCACGGCCGAGGCATTACACCTGGCCGTGACGGTGCCGGTTGCTGTACCCGACGAAGACGAGGACGCGGCATTTCGCGACGATTTGCGGATCGGGTTCGCCCGGCGCACCAGCGAAAACGGCTTCGCCACGGACCGGCTCCGGTTCGGCATTGCGGCGGCCGGCCGGCCCGGGGTGGTTCACGACCGAACGCCGGGTCGCAAACCGGGCGGCGCACTGGCGGGGGTGAAAACGGCCTGGCGCTCCGAGGCCGGCAAGACCGTCTATGAAGTCTCGGTCCCGTGGCGTTTGCTGCGACCGGCGCGGGCGGACAAGCTCGAGCGCTGGGTGATCGGCCTCGCCTATCCGGTGCCGGCCGCCGGCGCCCAGGCCGAACCACCGGCGGGCGCGGCTTCCGACGCGCTCAACTACGAAGTGCGTTACGGCGGCGACGCGGTGGCCCCAGTCCATTTCGTTGAGTTGGTAATGGAAAGTCCGCGGTAGTGCGCGATCCGGGGGGCGACGCTGTTCGGCGGGGTCGGGAAAGCAAACTGCCCCGCCGGCAGTGACGCGCGGCGGGGAGGCGAAGGGAGTCTGACGTTATTGCTTCAAGCGGAAGAACTGGTCACCCGCGCTGGTGGGAAGCGTCACGGAGTTATTGGCCACTCCCGGCACGGCCTGCCAGTTCGGGCTGGCCAGTGTGGGTGTGCCTTCCAGCGTGAAGCCGGTGACGTCCGTGGGCCAGGCGATGGTCACGGTGCCGGTCCCGCGGCTGACACTCAGCGTGGGTGGCATTGCCACACCGGTGATCACCACGGGGATGCCGTCCGCGGACGGACCGCCCAACGCCACCATCTCGGCGTCGCTGAGTTTGCCGGCGCGAATCTGGATAGAGTTCACCCACAGCGCACGCCGTTCGTCGCCGTTGTCGCAGAACAGCACCGCCAGCGGCTGGAGCGCCCGGCGCGGATTGTCGAGGCCCTGGTTGGCGGTCCAGTCATCCTGTTTGACGCCATCGACGAACTTGGTGACGACCGGCGGGTTCGCGGCTTCATCGTAAGCGGCGATGACCCGGTGCCATTCGCCCGCGGTGAAGATGCCGGTGCCGTTGTAGCCGTTGCCGCCCTGGCCGAAGTTGTTGCCCTGCCAGAACAGGTCGCCGTCCACGTTGGCATCGAGGTTGGTGTTGCTGATCCGGATGAGCGAGGCCGCGCCGGGGCCACTGGTGTCCAGCAGCACGTCCATGATGAGCGTGTCCCGGTTCAACCTTGCCGGCACCAAGACAAACGAAATGGCGTCGGGCGCGGTGCGCGCGGTTCGGCACGCGACGGGTCCACAGGGCTGCCCAGTGCCAACCCCGCCGACGATTTGCGCTTCGTGGTCTGCAACCTAGATTCTCGCGACGCGTGGTTAAGATGAAGCGAACGTTGACAATTCTCCTCGCCGTGGCGGTCATAACGCTGGCTCGCGCTGGCGAAACCCCGAAAACGATGAAGACCGAATCGACCGCGCCTCCGCATACCGAACTCGCCACCTTCGGCGGGGGCTGCTTCTGGTGCGTGGAGGCGGTGTATCGGCTGCTCGACGGCGTCAAATCCGTCACCAGCGGTTACGCCGGCGGCCACGTGGCGAATCCGACCTACCAGCAGGTTTGTGAAGGCGATACCGGCCACGCGGAGGTTGTCCAAATCGAGTTTGATCCGCAAAAAATCAGTTACGCGCGCCTCCTGGAGGTGTTCTGGATGGCCCACGATCCCACCACGCTGAACCGCCAGGGCCACGACGTGGGCACGCAGTACCGCTCGATCATTCTTTACCACAACGAGGCCCAAAAGCTCGCCGCCGAGAAATCCAAGGCCGAGGCGGCGAAAGAGTTTACCAAGCCGATCGTGACCGAGATCGTGCCGCTCCAGAAATTCTATCCGGCCGAGGGTTACCACCAGGATTACTTCCGCCAAAACCCCGGCCAGGGCTACTGCCAGAGGGTCATCGCGCCGAAGATTCAGAAGCTCAAGCAGGAACTCGGCGTGAAGCCCTGATTGGCCGTTACCGCGCTGCACCCGGTTTTCTCTGGTGTCTCCCAAGGCTGCGTTGCCTGAGCAGCGTTCGCCTCGGCTGATTGCCTTAAACCTGCCCGCCCGCTTCGGTCGCGGAGCTGTTGGCTGTGGCCTGCGGACGGCTCCAACCGCGAATCGTCCGCATCCGGGCCTGATTTTGATCGCACAATTCGTGTAACGTTCCGCCGATTTCGCTTCTGAGGTGGGTGCCAGTTCACTATGAATGGCGACTGACCCGTGAACGAAGGACGCAAATGCCCAAGCTGCGGGACGCCGTTGGCCGCCGACGCGCCGGCCGGTCTTTGCGCCGCGTGCCTGTTGCGCGAAGGTCTGGTCACCGAGACGGCCACCGGCGGGGGGATGCCGCCGTTCACCCCGCCGTCACCGGCCGAACTGGCACCGCACTTTCCGCAACTGGAGATTCTCGAATTGGTGGGCCGCGGCGGCATGGGCGCGGTCTATAAGGCCCGTCAGCCGGTGCTCGACCGCCTGGTTGCGCTCAAGATTCTGCCGCCGGCCAAAACGCAGGAACCCGGCTTCGGAGAGCGTTTCAACCGCGAAGCGCGCGCACTGGCCCGGCTCAGTCACCCGAACGTGGTGGCGGTGCACGACTTCGGCCAGGCGGGCGGCTACGCGTACTTGTTGATGGAGTTCGTGGACGGCGTGAACCTGCGCCAGCTCGAGCGCGCGGGCCGCCTCTCGCCGCGGGACGCGTTGGCCATCGTGCCGCAGGTCTGTGACGCCTTGCAGTACGCCCACGACGAGGGAGTGGTGCATCGTGACATCAAGCCGGAGAACATCCTCGTGGACCGGCGCGGCCGGGTGAAGATCGCGGACTTCGGCCTGGCCCGCCTGCTCGCGGTCGAGCCCGCGGACGAACGGCTGACCGGCGAAGGCCAGGTCATGGGCACGCCGCATTACATGGCGCCGGAGCAGGTGGAGCATCCGCGGGAGGTCGATCATCGCGCGGACATTTTTTCGCTCGGCGTGGTGTTCTACGAGTTGCTGACCGGCGAACTGCCTTTGGGCAAATTTCCGCCGCCTTCGCGCAAGGAGATCG
>JAKCAB010000470.1 GCA_021839785.1 bacterium
CGCAGCGCCCCGGCGGGTCAGCGCCCCAGCCACGTTGACCGTGATGCCGAGTTCGGCCAACCGCCGGGCAAAACGTCGGCGGGACATACCGTGATGAGCGGACAGCATGGCGATGGGGGTTGGTTGGCGGTCTGGCGTTTATTGCGACTGCGCGGCGATCTTGATTGTGTGCGTGACCGGCACGACTGTCGCGGCCAGGGCATCGACGTACGCCTGACGCGCCTTTTCGGTCAGAGCGACGGTCGCTTCCATGTCCGCCCGGCCTTCATCGCCGTGGAAGAGCATCTTGATCTGGCGGGTCTCGTAAGCCTCCTTGGCGGCGACCGCCTCATCCACTTTGTTGAAGGCGGCGGTGAACGGATTGATGACGTAGTCTTCCGCCAGGTTGACGCCTTTGGCCAGTTGTTCGCGCGTGTAAGTGCGGTAGCCGTCGCCCCAAGTAACCATGTAGCGCGGGGCGGTGGCGTTGGTGACCACCAGGACGAAGCGGTTCAATTCCGCATTGAACGGCACCAGCGTCATGCCCGAGCGGATGGTGTTGTCCTTGTTAATCTCGCCGCTGGCGCAGAACGGATAGCGATGGCTGGTCACCTTCACGATGTCGTCGGTGAATCCGAGCACCTCATGGCCCGGTGTGGCCGTGGCTTTGAGCGCCTGGAGATCCACCGTGACCGTGCCGATCTGACCGTCAAGGCCCAGGGCTTTCAGGAACGTATAGGCCATGACGAGATGGCCCGCCCAGTCGGGATGTACGCCGTCCTTGCCGGCCAGGTGGTAAACGTCGCCGTAGCGCTGGGTCGCGAAAAACATCGCCTTGTACATCGGCCAGAAAACGTCCGCGAAGCCCACGCCATCGGCGGTGGCGATCTCGATGTCGATGTTCCGCAGTTCGCACAGGTTGAGGTTCATGTCCTCCGATTTGGCCTTGGACCACGGCACCGCGGGGCCGACGCAGCCCGGCGAACCGAGGATGACCCGCGCACCGGCGTTGGTGAACGCGCGCACGAGGGTCTCCATGGCTTCGCGGTAGCGCTGGCCGATGGCGGGTTCGTAAGCGCGGTAGCCGTGGTCGTTCATGCCGTAACAAGTCGTGGCGAGCGTGGGTTTGAAGCGCAGCACGTCGTTGGTCATCCGGGCGATGAAGCCGGGCCCGGTCTCGCCGCCCCACCCAAACTGGCGGGTGGTGACCTTCAACTGCGGCACGCACACGGTGAGGTAGGTCTCCAAGATGCGGGAGTACATCTTCTGTTCCGTGATCGAGTCGCCACAGATCGCGACCCGGTCATTTTCTTTGAGCTGGAGGCCGGCCGGGGCGGCGGCCTTGCGCGGGGCAAACTTTTGAAAGAACGGATGATCGGGTTTGGTTTCGTAAGCGGGCTCGGCGGCGGGCAGCCGGCTGACGAAACTGAGCAGCAACGCGATGCACCCGGCGGTGCGGGCGACGGACCGAAGCGAGAAGTTCATGGCCGAAGTGTCCCGACGCCGCCGCGGTCGCGTCAAGCGGCGAGTGCGAGTGCGAGTGCGAGCCCACGCGGGCGCATCTCAGTTTCTTGCACACCCTCCGTTTTCCGAGGGAATTCACATGATTTCACCCAGAGATCCCAAGGCAAATCTCCGGTTTTCCTCGGAATTCCCACCGGAGTTGCAAGAAAGTGAGATGCGCCCAGCCCACGCTAGGTCTCTGCTTGCGGCGGGCTCTGCAATCGGCGGAATCGTGAATTTCTTGGCCTTGCGGCTTGGCACCGCGGCGGCGGTTTTGTACAAAGTCGCGCACATGCACGACCACAACCAGCCGGCCGCCGCCGGCGGCAGCCAGCCTGGGACCGCGACTTCGCGTCGCGATTTCTTGCGGCTCAGCGCCTTAACCGCGGCGAGCGTTGCGATGCTACGCCTCCCCGCGATGGCGGGGCCGTTTACGCGCGCGGATTTCGAGAAGCTCGTGCCTGCCGACAAAAAACTCAGCGAGACCTGGGTGAAATCGCTTTTCGCCCGCGGCTCGCGGACGGTTTACCGTGGCACGGAACTCGAAAAAATCGGGATGCCGATCGGCGGCATCTGCGCCGGGCAGGTGTATCTGGGCGGCGATGGCAAGCTCTGGCACTGGGACATCTTCAACCGTTACGTCGGCACCGGCGCGGAGCATTACGCGAAACCGCTCCTGCCCAGTTCGCCGCTGGACCAAGGCTTCGCTGTGAAGGTCACGGCCGCCGGCCGGACCTGGCTGAAGCCATTGGATCGCTCGGGCTGGCCGGACATCGCGTTCACGGGCGAGTACCCGATCGGCTACATCGAGTACCGCGATCCCAATTGTCCGGTGCGGGTCAAGTTGGAGGCGTTCTCGCCGTTCATTCCACTTAACACCGACGACTCTTCGCTGCCCGCGACAGTGATGCAGTTCACGGTCACGAATGGGGGCGATAGCGCCGCCGCGGTGGAGGTCGGTGGCTGGCTGGAGAACGCCGTCTGCCGTTACAGCGCGGAAACGCGCGCCGTCATTCGCCAGAACCGCACGCGCCATCAACCCGGAGCGCTGGTGCTCGAATACAGCGCAGTGGAACCGCCGCCCAGTGACGCGCCGAAGCGACCGGACATCCTTTTCGATGATTTCGAAGGCGAGGCTTACGATGGTTGGACCACTACTGGAGCCGCGTTCGGCAAAGGCCCGGTCGCGCAGAGCCAGGTGCCGGATTACCAAGGCAACCTGGGCATGCACGGCGAACGCGCCGTCAATTCCCACGCCGCGGCGCCCGGCAACGATGTGGGTGCGCGGGACGCCCAGACCGGCACGCTCACGAGCCGGCCGTTCACGATTGAGCGCAACTACGTCAATTTCCTCATCGGTGGCGGCGCGCACGCGGGTCGAACGTGTTTGAACCTGCTCGTGGACGACCAGGTCGTTGCCTCGGCCACCAGTGCCAATGATAATCGCCTCCAGGCAAAAGGCTGGGACGTGCGGCGCTGGCAGGGCAAGACCGCGCGACTCCAAGCCGTGGATAACGAAAAGGGCGGCTGGGGAAACATCGGCGTGGACGACCTCGTGTTCAGCGATTCACCGCATCGGCCGGTCGGTCCATTGGCGGAAGAGCCGGACTTCGGCACGATGGCGCTGGCGTTGTTGGGCGAAGACTCCCCAGCCGACTCTGCCTGCGCCACCGTGCCGGGAAGCACGATTCCCGCAGATGTGTTCACAAAATCCGTGAGCACCGACGCGACCACAGCCGCGCGGCCCGCCGGGGAAAAGCTGGTCGGTTCGCTGATCCGCAAGCTCACGCTCGGCCCCGGCGAATCGCAGGTCGTGACGTTTGTCATCGCCTGGCATTTTCCGAACTTGAAAAGGGACCGGCTTCCGCCCGGCCGGTATTACGCGACGCGGTTCGACTCGGCGCCGGCGGTGGCGGTTTACGTCGCGAAGGAGTTCGCGCGGCTCAGCGACCACACCCGGCTGTGGCACGATACCTGGTACGACTCCACGCTCCCGTACTGGTTTCTCGATCGGACGTTTCTGAACACCTCGATCCTCGCCACGTCCACCTGCCACCGGTTCGGCACCGGCCGGTTTTGGGGGTGGGAAGGCGTGGGCTGCTGTCACGGCACTTGCGGGCATGTCTGGCAATACGCACACGCGGTGGCGCGGCTGTTCCCCAAACTGGAACGGATCACGCGCGAGCACGTGGACTTCGGCTTCGCTCAGCAGCCGAATGGCGCGATCTTTTTCCGCGGCGAGTTCAACGACATTCCGGCCATCGACGCCCAGGCCGGCACGATCTTGCGCGCGCTGCGCGAGCATCAAATGTCGGCCGACGACGCGTTCCTGAAACGGAACTGGCCGCAAATTCGCCGGGCAATCGAGTGGCTTATCGCCAAGGACGAGAACGGCGACGGGTTCATCGAAGGCAACCAACACAATACGCTCGACACGGATTGGTTTGGCCCGGTGGCGTGGCTCAGCGGGCTTTATCACGCCGCGTTGCGGGCGGGCGAAGCGATGGCGGACGAATTGGGCGACCACGAGTTCGCGCAGAAGTGCCACACCATTTTCGATGCCGGATCGCGAAACCTTGTCGGGAAGTTGTTTGCAGGCGAGTACTTCATAAACAAGCCGGACCCGAAGCATCTCGACGCGATCAACTCTGGAACGGGCTGCGAGATTGATCAGGTAATGGGCCAGAGCTGGGCCTGGCAGGTCGGGCTGGGCCGCATCCTGCCCGAGAAGGAAACCGTGTCGGCGCTGAAATCGCTCTGGCGATACAACTTCACGCCCGACGTCGGCCCGTACCGCGAGGCCTACAAAGCCGGCCGCTGGTACGCGATGGCCGGAGAGGCGGGCTTGCTCATGTGTACCTTCCCGCGTGCGGACTGGGACTGCACGCAGGCCAAGGGCAAAGGCGCAGATTGGGCGGCTGGTTACTTCAACGAGTGCATGAATGGCTTCGAGTATCAAGCCGCCGGCCACATGATCTGGGAGGGGTTGCTCCAGGAAGGTCTGGCCGTGACGCGTGCAGTGCATGACCGCTATCACCCGACACGGCGAAACCCGTGGAACGAGGTCGAATGCGGGGATCATTACGCGCGCAGCATGGCCAGCTATGGCGTTTACCTGGCCGCGTGCGGCTTCGAGTACCACGGGCCAAAAGGGCATCTCGGCTTCGCGCCGCGGCTCACGCCGGAGGACTTCCAATGCGCATTCACGACCGCAGAAGGGTGGGGCACGTTCACGCAAAAAGACGAGGCTGCCAGCCGCCGCGCCCAGGTCACCTTGAAGTGGGGCCGACTGCGGCTGCGGACGCTTTCGCTGACGCTACCCGCGAGCCGCCAGCTTGCCGGCGCCGAGGTTGTGCTGGGGCAGCGGACCGTTTCAGCCCAAGCGACCGGCCGCGCCGGTAGTGTGTTGCTGGTCTTGAACGAAGAGGTGGAGGTCAGTCCCGAGCTTCCGCTGTCGGTGCAACTCGCACTTTCCTGAACCGGCGATGCGCTTGGTATTCTCGTGGAAACGCAAGCTGGTCAGGGAGCCTTTTGGCGCAGTGGCCGATGGCGGAGATCGTGCATGACGTGGCTCCGGGTTCGCCAATCTCCTTTTATAGCGCCATGGCGGGTGAAGCCGACTTCGCAAACGGGATCCGGGCGCTGAAGAACGCCGGCTGCAAAGTCATCGTGGATGACATTCTTTACCTGAACGAGCCCATGTTCGCCGACGGTGTGGTGGCGCAGGCGGTGGACGAAGTCGCGGCCGCGGGCGTGCCATATTTCTCCGCGGCGGGGAATGGCGGTCAGAACTCGTACCAGGCGGCCTTCAAGGAAACCTCGGGGGGGACCATAATTTCAATCCCGGCACGGGAACCGATACGTTCTGAATTTCAACTTCATGGCCTATTCGACCGTGTATTTCATCCTGCAATGGCCGGACCGGTATGCCAGTTGTGGGCAGGGTAATCCCAGCGCGGCAACCGATCTTGACTTGGAGTTTGTCCACCAGGATGGCACCCCGTGGCTCGTGAATAGCCAGCAGTTGGGGAGCTTCGATAACAACCTCGGCCAGGATCCGGTCGAAGTCTTCGGCGTCTCGGTAGGCGCGCCAGCCAGCGGTTTTCTCGTGGAGGCCGGTCTGAAGATCCACTTGAAGAGCGGTGCTGCTCCGCCGTTGGTCAAGATCCTGTGGTGCGCGGTTTCGGGTTCCATCGGGCCGGAGGAGTATTATACCGATAGCAGCACCCTATACGGCCACATGAATGCGCGAGGCGCCATGGCGGTGGGCACGGCATCGTTTTGCAACACACCGGCCTTTGGCATCTCGCCGCCCGTAAACGAGTATTTTTCCTCGCTGGGGGGCACGCCGATCTATTTCACCCCGGCAGGCACCGCGAACTACGAGCTGCGCAACAAACCTGACTTCACCGCTCCGGACGGTGGCGATACGACGTTCTTCGGGGCGGACCGGGATCGCAGTGGTGGCGACGGTTTTCCAAACTTTTCGGCACCTCCGCCGCGGCTCCGCACGCCGCCGGCATCGCTGCCCTGATGCTTCAGGCACAGCCCGCGGCTACGCCTGACCAGGTGCGCTCCTCCATCCTCCAGTCCACGGCCATCGACATGGCAACCGCCGGTTTCGACTTCACGT
>JAKCAB010000095.1 GCA_021839785.1 bacterium
AACGAGATGCGCATCACCTTCATGGGATCCATGATTCCCCTGCCGGTGCGCAAGGCCCAGGCGGAAATGAGCGTCTTCGTGGAGGTGGGCTGGGTCCCGGATTCGAACGATCAGTTTTATCATGGCCGGGCGGCGGACCAGTTCATGTTCGATTATGGCTGCGGGGTGTCGGCCAACTACGCCGCCGCGTCGGTCGGCTTCCGCCGGATGGACAAGCTGTTCATCAACCACCTGCACGGCGATCACATGAGCGATCTGATCCACCTCTACTGCTTCGGCCCTGCGAGCGATCGCAAGTCGCCGCTGTTCGTCTTCGGGCAGAGCGCCTCTGGCGTGCCGGATCCGGTCACTGGAACAATCTATGACGACGGCACCAGCAATTTCTGCGCGCATGTGAGAGCCGCGTGCCGCTGGCACTCTGAGAGCTTCAGCTTCCTGCCAACGGGCTCCACGAACCTCACGTTCCCCACGAAAGCGAGTTGGGGATTGCCGGTGGATCCCGTCCCCGTGGCGAACGATTCGACCGACGACGGCTACGCCCTGGTCCCGATCGAGTTGAAATGGGACGAAATCGGCGGCATCGCCTACGACAACCCGACCACCCACGCAAAGGTCACGCACTACCCGGTCATCCACGCTCGCCGCGGCGCGATGGGCTACAAGCTGGAGTGGACGCCCCCGGGGGCCACGAATCCTCTGACCGTGATCTATAGCAGCGACACCAAACCCGAGACCAACAGCGTGTACATGGCTTGCAACGGGACCAATGGCGTGGACGTGTTCATCCATGAGATGGTCATCCCGCCCGATATGTGGGCTTGGAAGAACATGGGACTCAGCGGCCCGCCCACCACCAACGAGCCGGCGCTCTACAACGCTTGGCTCGCAGGCACCAAAACGGCACAGACGGTCCAAAACAGTTCGCACACGCCGCAAGGCGCCTTTGGCTACCTGCTGAGCCAGATCTCCCCGCCCCCGAAGCTCACGGTCGCCACGCACTTCCCCGTGGCGGATGACACGGTCGAGAGCGCCTTCGAAAGCGTCAAGGCGCACTGCCCGAACATCCTGTTCGGCAAGGACATCGTCTGGTCCTTCGATCTCATGGTGCTGCGCGTGTTCCCGGACCGGATCGAGCAATACCGGGCCGAGGCTTCGGACTTCGCCTGGAGCCCGTTCCCGCAGAATCCGCCGACCGTGATCGTGCCCAAGTACAACACGAATGGCGTTAGTGACCCCTACGCCCAAATCGACCTGTCCACGTTCATCGCCAACACCAACCTGGATGGCACCATCCGCTACCGCGCGGATGGGTATTGATCGGGCAACGCCTCGGCGCGCGACTCCTCGCTGACACTCGACTGCTGGGAGCGTGGCATCGGGGAATCCGTTTCATCCGGTAACACGCCTGGGGACTGAAGTCGCCGGCGCCCTCCGATTCCACCACTCCATCAACGCGCGGCGGCAGGAGGTCGGGTCCGAGGGCGCTTGAAGCCACTCCCACCGCGCCGTACGTTACCGCCCGTGAAAAGTCATCCTGTTCCGCGCCTCGTCGTGGCGGCGGTCCGTTTCGTTTGCGCCGTCTGGCTCGCCGGGGCCGGCGCGCTTTCCGCGGCGGTAGCTCCGGCGCCAGACCTGACGGGTTTTGTGAAGAGCGCGGACGGCCGCGCCCTGACCAATGCCTCGGTCTTCATTTACACGGCTGGGCCGCGCGTTGGCGTCGGGTACATATGACCGTCCTGCTATGCGGATTGCCGCAAAAGCGCCCGGTCGGGTGCTTCCGGAGAGTTCAAAATCGAGGCGGTGGATCCGACGCTGGTCTTCCGGGTGTTGATCGTCGCTCCCGGCTTCGAGCCGACGTTCTTCACCAAAGTCGATCCACTCAATGGCCCGCTGGCGGCCGTGCTGCCGGCGCGCAAGACCACCAACCCGCCCAGCCAGACCATTCGCGGCCGCGTCGTGGACGCCAAAGGCGCGCCGATCGAGCAGGCGGTGGTGTCGGTAAACAGCACGGTGATCGGCGACACCTATTACGGTTCGCCGCCCGAAGGCACCGATCCGCTGGCGGTCACGGACGCTGCCGGGGAGTTCACCCTCAGTTCGCCGGTGAAGTTCGACGCGATGGAACTCCAGGTCGAGGCCCGCACGTTCGCGCGCGGCATTTTCCGCGACGTGAAGCCCGGCGGCGAGCGCCGCGACTTCAAAGTCACGGAAGGCGCTTCGATCACGGGTCGTGTCCTGCGCGACGGCCAGCCGCTCAAAGACGTCGTGATTGGCGCGTGCGGCACCGACCGCACGATGGGCAATTTCGTGGGCGACTTCACCATCGCCAGCCAGGCGGACGGCCGCTTTCTGCTGCCCAACCTGCCGTCCAACCACGAATACTCCCTGTACGGTCTGATGAATTCGCTGACCAACTACGGCACGCTCCCGCTCCGGCGGGTCAAGCCGGGCGGCGATGGCCAGACGCTCGACGTGGGCGATTACGTGGTCGCGTCCGGCCGGCGCCTGGCCGGCCAGGTGAAATTGTCGGACGACCAGCCGCTACCGGAAGGCACCCGCCTCACCGTCGGTCGCGAAGAAGCCTGGGACGTGCTCGCCGTGAACCTGCCGCCGGACGGCCGGTTTGCGCTGGCCAACCTGCCGGGCAACGAAACGTTAAACTTGAGTGTGCGCGTGAAGGGTTACCGGCCTTCGCCGCGCAACGCCAGTTTCGAGCGCCTGAACGGCTTCGGCCTGGCCGGCCGGCTCGAAAGCGACAAGACGAACCTGGTCTTCCTGCTCGAACCGGGCGAAGTCCGGCCGGGCAGCTTCGAGCCGGAGCCGGAAGAAGACCGGGTGCAGAACCTGCCGCTGGGCGGCATCGAAGCCAAGCGCGTGACCAAACCCGGCCAAGTCATCACCGGCCAAGCGTTGGACGCCGACACCAGACAACCCCTGGTCGAGTTCCGCGTGACGCCAGGCAAGACGTTCGACGAACGCGCGAGTTGGGTGCAATGGCTGCCCAGCCGCGCGGTGACCGGAAAGGACGGCGCGTTCAGCGTGGACGCCGGCAAGGTGGAGCGGTTTGTGGTGTTGGGAGCCGAAGCGCCCGGCTACCTGCCGGCGCGCTCCCAGGCGCTGAACGCCAGCCGAACCAATTGGACGTTCGAACTGAAGCGCGGTACCGGGCCCCGCGGCGTGTTGCTCACGCCTGTCGGCCACCCGGCGACGAACGTCGCGGTCTATCACCTCGGTCCTGGCGCGCAGGCCTACCTGCCACGCGAGGGTAACTTGGGCGGCCTGCGACGCGGCGACGATTCCGAATGCCGCACGGATACCCAAGGCCGGTTCCAGTTCCCGCCCAAGCTCGGCGCCAGCGAAATCGTCGCCGCGACCGACGCCGGTTTTGTGCGCGTGGAGGCTTCTGCCCTGCCGGCGGACGGCCAGGTGCAACTGCAACCTTGGGCCAAAGTCAGCGGCCGGTTGGTGCAAGCTGGCAAGCCGGTCGCAGATGAAACCCTGGAAATCTGGTTCGCCGGTGTGTTTCAACCCGACCACCCACGCGTCAACCTCCAAAGCACGAAGACCGATCCGGACGGGCAATTCGTGTTCGATCGCGTGCCGCCGGCCGAACTCAGGATACTTACACGCCACAAGGTGCGCGAAAAGGACGGCAGTTGGACCTTGGAGCCACAAAAGAGCTTCACCGTGAAACCGGGCGAGACGCTCGATCTCGGCGATGTCGCGAAAGCCGATTAGTCCGCGGCGCTCACCTCACTTCAACGCTTCAACACTCCTGCCGCTCTCCTGGCTGGGCGGCGGCTTCGTGATTGTTTCGGATCGGCGCTTGTGGTCATCCTCTGCGCCATCATGAGTCGCCGGTTCGCCACGCGGTTGCCGCGGCGCGGGGTTGCCATCCTGACGATCCTGCTTGGCCTGGTTGGGCGCGTGAGCCTCCCGGCCAGCGCCGCCGAGGCGGTCAGCGTAACGGGCACCCGGACAAACCACGTCCTCGAACTGCACGGCGGGGGCGCTTATGCCGAATTGCCGGTGGCGCCGTTCCGTGGCTTGACCAACGCCACGATCGAATGCTGGGTGCGCTGGGACGGTTTTGGCTTTGTCCGCCGCGTCTTCAATTACGGTCGGCCCCGACACGACGTCAGCCTGTGCAGCCGCAACAAGCGGAACCTCGGGTTCGTCATCGCCAGCGCCGAGGCAGGCATTCAGTGGGCGGAGGCGCCCGGCGTGCTGGAACGCGGCGAGTGGTGTCACGTGGCGGCGGTCTGCGGCGCGGGTGGCATGCGGCTGTTCTTCAACGGCGCGCCGCTCGAAGCCACGAACGGCTACACCGGCTGTTTTGCCAACGCCGCGCCCGATGGCCAGTGCTTCCTGGGCAAGTCGGTCACGGCCGAAGACAACGAACCGACCCTCAAAGGGGCCATCGACGATTTCCGCGTCTGGGACCATCAGCGCACGCCCGCCCAAATCCTCGCCGACATGGCGCAACCTGCGCGCGCGGGCGAACCGGGGCTGGTGTTTGCGACGGATTTTGAACCCAGCGCCGCCACCACCAACTCCGTCCCCGGCGTCGAACTCCGCAACGGTGCCCGCATTGTGCCGGCGGAGTTGCCCCCGCCCGCGACGCGCGAACGGCTGACCACGGTGCGCGGCGAGGTGGTGGACCGCAGCGGGAAACCCGTGGCGGGCGCGCTCATCGTTGCCCTGGCCGGCGAACGACGCGTGGGTGGGGCGGCCAGCCGCAACAACGGCGAATTCGAGTGTCGAGTCCGTTTGAACGCGCCCGCCACGGTGCGCTTCCGTGCCTACTCCTGGCGGGGCGAAAGCGACCGCGAACCGAGTCTGCCACTGCGCCCCGGCGAGACGACCCACGAGTTGGTGACCCTGCCGATCGCGCCAGGGCCGCAACTCATCGAGGCGGGGGCCGGCATGGACTTTCCCAGACAACTGGCCCGCGCGGAAGGCGCGGACAATCCCGACCTGCGCGAGGCGGCCGAGGCGCTGCGCAAGCGACCGGAGCACGCGGGGCCGCGCATGGACCGCTTCCGGCCCGACTGGCAGTCCGGGTTGAGTTTCGTCGCGGGGCTGCTGATCGCCTTCTGTCTGATGCACGCGCTGTTGTTCGCGTTTCAACGGACGGCGCGGAACCACCTTTACTTTGCGCTCATCAGCGGCATGGCCGCGGCCATGAGTTGGCCGCTGTTGGGCCTGGACCAGCTCACTCGCCACTGGATGCCGCTCCTGGTGGTGCTGGTGCTGCGGTTGTTTCAACTGCTGTTCGAGCCTCAGTCTCCGCTCAACTTAAGGCGCCTGACCCAGATCGCAGTGATCGTTGTCGGCGTGCTGTTGTTGTCCCAGTTCACGGGCGCGGTTCCGGACATTGTGACCGGATTGACCCACGTCGTGGGGGTAGGAGTGGAGATCGTGGCGGGAATCCGGACGCTGCTGATCGCCAACCGGGCGTTGCGCGCGCGGCGCGAAGGCGCGCGAGTGATCGGCTTCGGGCTGGGGGCCCTGCTGGTCTTGTCCACGCTGCCGTTTCCCATCCCGTTTTTCGGCGGCATGACCTTCAGCCAGCTTGGGGTGGTGCTGTTCTTCGGCGCCATGTCGGTGCATCTGGCGCGCGCCTTCGCCATCGCCAGCCAGCGGTTGGAACAGCAAACGGCGGAGCTCACGGCGTCGAACACGCGGTTGCGCACCGCGAACGAGGAGATCGAGCGCCAGCGTCGCCAGCTCGCGGAAGCCAAGGAGACCGCCGACGCGGCGAACCAGGCCAAGTCCCGGTTCCTCGCCAACATGAGCCACGAGTTGCGCACGCCGCTCAACGCCATCATCGGCTACAGCGAGATGCTGGAGGAAATGGCGGTCGAGGCGGCGCACCAGGATTACGTGCCGGACCTGCAAAAGATTCAGGCCGCCGCCCGCCACCAGCTCCTGCTCGTCAACGACATCCTGGACTTGTCCAAAATCGAGTCGGGCAAGATGAGTCTCTTCGTCGAGGAATTCGAAGTGGCGAAGGTGGTCGAAGACGTGGCCGCCACGGTGCGCCCGCTGGTGGCCAAGAACTCGAACCGGCTTGTCGTCAACTGCCCCGCGGACATCGGCGCGATGCGCT
>JAKCAB010000454.1 GCA_021839785.1 bacterium
TCGCCCGCGAGGCCCGGCGGCTCAGCGGCCTGGACGAGGCCTCGCTCGCGTTCGACGCTGTGAAGTTGAAGCCGTTTGGCCGGCTCGCGCACCCGCATTGGCTGACCCTCTGCAAACGCGCGGAACTGGACGGCCTGATCGGCCGGTTCGGAAGCCTGCCGGAAGGCGCCGCGGCCGACGCGGAACCGCCCCGGCTGGCGCAACTCACGACCAGTGGACAGGCGTTGTTCGCCGCGGCCTCGGCGCTCCTGCCGGGCGACGGCAGCGGTGTGCTGGTGGACCTCCGCGCCAACAACAGCGTGGTGGCGATCGTTGCCCACGGCCAGGGCGTCTTTACCACCACCCTCCCGATCGGCTCCCGCCAACTCAGCGAAGAACCCACCGCCGCGGGAACCGAGGCCGCGCCCGCCACGGAACCCCGGCTGTCCGCGTCCGCCGAAGCGCTGGAAAAGTGGTACGCCGCCGTGCGGCTCGCGGTGTCGGAATGGATCGAAGACAATCCGGAAGCGGGTTTGAGCTTGTCCGGCCAGCGGGTGTTCGTCGGCGGCCTGGGCACCAGCCAGCCGGCTTTCCTGGCGGCTTTGAACCAACGCGGGGATCTCCGGTTCGAAGCGTGGGAGGAAGGTGCCACCCGCCATCAGCGCTGGCCGATGGCGGATTACCTGGTCACTTACGGTGCCGTCCTGCAAACCCTGGGACGCGGACCGCGGGGGATTTCCTTGTTGCCCGAGGACCTGCGCCTCGGCTTGAAGCGCCGCCGCCTCGTGGCCGGGCTGGAAACGCTGAACGTGGGCCTGCTGGTCCTGCTGGGCCTGGTGCTCGCCTTCGGCATCTGGCAGAAGCAAGGTCTGCTGGAACGCAAGACGCAACTCATCGAGCGCGCGCAAACGGCGCTGCAAACCGCGCGTTCCATCGACAGCCTCTATCGCCGCCTGAACCTGGACTACGAGCAAATTTACCCGATCCTGCAACGCCAACGGCACACGCTGGAAACTTTGCAGACCCTGGCCACGATGCGGGCCGCGCGCACCAACGACGACTTCTGGTACGTGCTTTTCGCCGATGCCTTCAGCTACCAAACCGGATCGGCGGGACCGCGCACCAGCCCGGCGACGAATCCTCCGCCGGCTGTCCGCCCGCTGCTCGCGGCCACGAACGTGGCGCCCGCGCTCCCGCGCCGCGAGTACATCCTGGAGTTGTGCGTTCCCAGCGAAGGCGAGCCCCTGCGGCGCATCCTCAGCGACCTGGTCGCCAACCTGAAGCGGAACGTGCTCTTCAGCCGCGTCGATTCATTGCCGCCGGAGCGCAAACGCGATTGGGTCGATCCGAAGGTCGCCATTTCCAACCACGTTTTCGCCGTCGCGCTGGAGATTGCCGGGAAGGAACTGCCGCGTCCCTCCGCCGAAATCACCCGCCCCTCGTCGGCCGGCGAAGGCCGCCGTTCGGGCTCGTTCCGGATCGAATCGGAGTCCGGCCTGCCCCGCTGATCTTGCATGGACATCAACGCTCCAACGCCAAGTCCGGGATCGCGGTTGCCCGCGGTGGCGCTCCTCGTGGCGCTGGTGCTGGCTGTCACCTACGTGGCGGCCTACCGCCCGGTGGCCCACCGCGCGGAATCCCTCGACAAATCGCTGCGCCAGGCGTGGGAGCAATTCGCCGCCACGAACCGTTCGAGCGAGGCCACGGCGGGCGTGAAACTGGAGAACCTCGGCAACCGGCTCAAGGCGCTGGAAACTGCCGCTGCCGATCTCGCTTCGCTGCGGGTGTTGATCGACCGGGAACTCGCGCTGCCGGCCGATGTCCGGGCCCAGCTCCAGCAATCTCCCTTCCAGCTCATCGACTTCGAGAACGCGCGCCTGTCGCGCGCCGAAAGCCTGGCCGCGCTGGCCAAGGAAAAGAAAGTGGTCTTCGAACCTGGCGCCACCAATGGCCTGCCCCTGTACGCCGGCGAAACCGGTGAGTCGGCGCTGCTGTGGCCCCGACTCTACTTCGCCACGCAGTTGCTGGTCATGGCCGCCCACACCCAGGTCGGCAGCGTGCGCGACTTGACCCAACTGCCCAACGTGGATCACCGCTCGTCGCTCGACGGCCATCGCGATTTTGAGGAAATGCCGATGCGCATCACGCTGGTCGGCGGCATCGAACCCGTGAGCCGGTTTCTCACCAGCCTGCCGTTGCGCGGGGCGGAACTGGAGGCGACCGGCCTGGCCACGGTCCTGAGCAACAAACCCGCGCTGTTCATCGACCACCTGCTCGCCCGCAAGGCCGCCCCGGACCGCCCCGGCGACGTGCTGGTCGAGGTCGAGGTCAGCGGCTTCGTGTCGCTGGCCGGGACGACCTTGCGAACCAACAACCCGGTGGAGCGGATCGTCGAATGACCTCCACGCTCCAGCGCCAATTCCTGCTCGCCGTCGTCACCCTGACGGGCCTGGCGATCCTGCTGATCCTCACGCTGCTGGGCCTGGGCGGGCGCGTGCCGGACCTGCCCCCGCTGGGCGGCCAGGGCCGCGCCATGCCGGACTGGCCGTCTCCCGCGCAAGTCGGCGATTGGTTCAGCGTCCCCGAACTGGCCCGGGCGGTCCGCCAAACCAACGCGATCAATCCGTTTTTCACCCTGCATTTCCAGCCGCCGCCGCCGCCCAGCACCCGACGCGTGACGTTGACCTACCAGGGCTCGCTGCGCGGCTCGGAGGAACAGGTGCGCGCCTTCGTCCTCGTCGATACCAACACGCACGTGCTGGCGGCCGGGTCGAACGTCGTGGCCGATCAAGCCGTGAAGAGCATAGCCCTGCGCACGTTGATTCTCACCAACGCCACCGGCCAGACCAACGTGCTGGAATTCGGCGTCCCGAAGTCCCTGGAAATACCCATCAAGTGAACGCCGCGGAACCAACGAAACGCGAAGTCGCCGACATGCTGTTCGCCGCGGGCAAGCTGGACGCCGAGCAACTCGAATTGGTGCGCCGGCGCCAGCGCCGCCTGCGCACCTCGCAACACCAGGCCATCCTTGATCTCGGCTTCGCCTCCGAGACGGACACTTACGCCGCGCTGGCGGGCCTGCACGGGTTGGAGTTCGTGGACCTGTGCAACTACACGTTTCCGCCCGGCCTGCCGGACGAAACCAAGCTGCCCGTCGCGGTCATCCACAATCACCAGGTCCTCCCCGTCGCCTTCGAGGAGACGACAATCACTCTCGCGTTCGTCGAACCGCCGCGCCAGGCCGAGCTGGGCAACCTCCGCCTGTTGCTCAGCCGCCAAGTTCGCCCGGTGCTCACCACCCCGAGTTGTTACCGCAGCGTCATCCGGCAGTTCTTCGGCCTGGGCGCCGACACCATCCAGCGCATGGGCGAGGACCGCCCGACCGCCGACAATTCGGCCGACGTGGTTTTCAAAGTCACCACGGGCGAGGACGAGGAAGCGGTCAACGCGGGCATCACCCGCTACGTGGACCAGTTGCTCGCGGACGCGCTCCGGCTCGACGCGACCGACATCCACATCGAGCCCTACCTTTCCAAAATCAAGATTCGCTATCGCGTGGATGGGATCATGCAGCCGGTCACCACGCCCGAAAGCCTCCGCCAGGTTTATGGCGCGCTGGTGTCGCGCCTCAAGATCATGGCCGGTCTGAACATCGCCGAGAAGCGCCTCCCCCACGACGGCCGCATCTCGATGAAGACCGACGGCGCCGAGTACGACCTGCGCGTCTCGATCGTCCCCACCAAGCACGGCGAGGCCGTCTGCCTCCGCATCCTCGGCCGCCAGAGTCTCATGCTGGAACTGCGGGAGCTCGGCCTGGAGCCGGACCAGGAGGAACTGCTGCGCGCGCTCACCCGTCTGCCCCAAGGCATGGTGCTGCTCACCGGCCCGACCGGCAGCGGCAAGACCACCACGCTTTACGCCGCGCTCGCCAACGCCAACGACGAAGGCCGCAAGATCATCACCGTGGAAGACCCGATCGAGTACCAACTCGAAGGCATCGTTCAGATTCAGGCCAAGGAGGAAATCGGGCTCACCTTCGCCGCCGGGTTGCGATCGATCCTGCGCCACGATCCGGACGTGATTCTGATCGGCGAAATCCGCGACCGCGAGACCGCGGACATCGCCGTGCGCGCCGCGCAGACCGGCCATCTCGTCTTCTCCACCCTGCACGCCAACGACAGCGTGAACGTGATCACGCGCCTGCTCGACATGGGCATCGACCCCTTCCCGTTGGGGTCCGCGCTGGTTTGCAGCATTGCCCAGCGCCTTGCCCAGCGCATCTGCCGGCACTGCGGCGAACCCGACGACGCCATCCCGGAGGACACCCGCGCGGAGATGGCCCGGCAGCTCAGCCTCGCGCCGGAGGAAGTCCGCGCCTTTCGGGGCCGCGGCTGCGTGGAATGCAACGGCAAGGGCACCCGCGGACGCGTGGCGTTGTACGAGTTCTTCGTGATGAGCGAGGAAATGGCCGATCTGCTGGGGCCGAACCTAACCACCGGTCACTTGCGCTCCGCCGCGCGCCGACTCGGCTGGCGTTCGCTCCGCGATCAGGCCTGGAAGAAGGTCCAGCAAGGCTTGATCCCCATCTCGGAAATCCAGCGCCTGACCTACCGCCTCCAGCAACCGGCCGCCCAGTCCTTGTCTGAAGACCTGTAGCCGCCGCCAGGCGGTGGGACCGAACGGTACCCAGCCGGGACGGATGCGCCTTTCCGTGACCGCGCTCGACAACCGACCCGCGCGCCGGTTCAATCACGGCACGCCGACGCCATGACGCCCGCCGAGTTCCAGCGCAAATGGTCCCGTTACCAGGGAAAGGAAACGTCCGCCTACCAGGAGCACTTCAACGACCTTTGCCGCCTCTTGGGCCAGCCCACCCCCGCGGAGGCCGATCCCAGCGGCCGCGACTTCTTCTGCTTCCAAAAGCGGGTCGTCAAAGACGCCGAGCTTTTCCAGTTGAACGAGACTGGCGAGGAAGCCGCCCCGGAGGAACGCGGCTTTGCCGACGTGTGGAAGCAGGGCTGCTTCGGCTGGGAATACAAGGGCAAGCGCAAGAACCTGGACGAAGCCTACCAGCAACTGCTCCGCTACCGGGAGGCGCTGCTGAACCCGCCGTTGCTGGTCGTCTGCGATTTCGACCGGTTCATCATCCGCACCAACTTCAACGGCACGGTTCAGGATACTTACGAGTTCACCAACGACCAACTCGACCGGCCGGAAAACTGGCGGATTCTGCGCGCCCTCTTTGAAAACCCGGATTTCCTCAAGCCCCAGCGCACCACGGCCCAGGTCACCGAAGCCCTGGCCGAAACCATCGCCGAAGTCGCCAAGTCCCTGCAAAGGCGCGAGGCGGTGGAATTGGCGGACGCCCGGACGCGCAAGGAAATGAACTTCGCCCAGCGCAAAAACCTCCGCATCGCCCGCTTCCTGAACCGCATCGTCTTTTGCTTCTTCGCCGAAGACACCGGCCTTTTGCCGAAAAACCTTTTCAGCGACGTGCTCAAGACCGGCATTGACGACCCGCCCCACCTGGCGCAGACGCTCGAAAACCTTTTTGCCGTCATGGCCAAGGGCGGCACGTTTGGCAAAGACCGCATCCGCCACTTCAACGGCCATCTCTTTGAGGAATCCACCGTTTTTGAACTGACCGAAACCGAATTGCGGAAGCTCGCCGACGCGGGCGAAGCGGACTGGCAGTTCATCCAGCCCAGCATCATGGGCACGCTCTTTGAGCGCGCCTTGGAGCCGGACCAGCGCTCGCAACTGGGCGCGCACTACACCAGCGAGGCGGACATCAAGACGCTGGTCGAACCCGTCCTCATGGCCCCGCTCCGCCGCGAATGGGCCGCGCTCAAAGGCGAACTCGCGCCCTTGCTCGGCAGGGCGAGCGTCCTCGCGAGCCGTGTGCACGCATCGGCTCGGCCGGAGCCTCGTCCTACCGTGGTCGCCGTCATGAGGCCCGTCTGATCTTTCTTCGAAAACGTGGGCAGTGAAAGCGGAGTGCTGGTTAATGGTTAACTGAACTGGTTTTCAAATTCCAGAGGTGATTTATAACCCAAGGCGCTGTGGAAGCGCCGGGTGTTGTAAAAGGCTTCGATATACTCAAAGAGTTGGCGTTTGGCTTCGGTCT
>JAKCAB010000420.1 GCA_021839785.1 bacterium
CAACACTGCCTCGCGCTTGCCGGGGGCGAGGTCGCGCCAACCGCCTTCCCAGGCGCGCTGCGCAGATTCGACCGCGGCGTTCACGTCCGCGACGTCCGCCGCAGCGACCTCGGCGAAAGTCGCCTCGGTGGCGGGATTGGTCAGTGATATGCGGCGTTCGTCGGCAGGTTCGCGCCAGGTGCCGTCGATGAACAGTTGAGAGGGCAGCGTCATATTTCGCCCGGAATTGAGGCAGCGCGTGCCGCCGCCGCAAGGCAAATTCGGGCGTCGCGCCTAAACGAGGACAGTTACAGCCGCCAGTTTTCGCCGGTGTGTCGCGGGTCACCAATGCAACTTCGCGGGGAAAAACTCGGCGGCAAGTTCTTCGTAAAACGGACGCAGGCGCGCCGCGTCCGGCCGCTCGTGGCTTTTCGTGTAGAGGTCGTACCGGTTGAAATCCAGCACCCACTTGAGCATCGCGCGATCTTCGTCGTTGCAGAGGTAATCGTACTGGCCTTCGCGAAGCCACGGATAGCACGAGTGGTACCGCAACAGGTAGAGCGCTTCGGTGGGCAGGCACGGTTTGGCGATCTGGTAGATGTACTCGTCGTGCCCCCACGAGAGGTGGACCTGGTCCAGACCGCAACCTTGCTCATACACACCCAGCGGCGTTTGAAAGCGCTCGTCCCGGCGGTCCGGGTTCTCCGCGAAGAAATGCGCATTTCGGCCTTGCGCCCGCGGCGTGGTTCCCGAACATCCGGCGCCAGCAAACACCCTATGAAAACACTGAACGTCGGTCTCGTCGGCTGCGGCTTCATGGGCCGCACGCACTCCAATGCCCACCGCAGGGTCGGCAATTTCTTTGACCTCGAATACCAGCCCGTCCTGAAGGCCATCTGCGACTTCAACGGCGAGAAGGCCGCGGCTCACGCCGCCCGCTGGGGCTTTGAATCCGTGGAGACGGACTTTAGAAAGCTCCTGGCCCGCGACGACATCGACTTGGTGGACATCTGCCTGCCGAACAACCTGCACGCGGAGGTCGCCATCGCCGCCGCCAAGGCCGGCAAGATGATCCTCTGCGAGAAGCCACTGGCCCGCGACGGCAAGGAAGCCGAAGGCATGGTCAAGGCTGTGGAAAAGGCCGGCGTGCCGAACTTCGTTTCCTTCAACTACCGCCGCCTTCCCGCCGTGGCGCTGGCCAAACAGCTCATCGACGAGGGCCGGTTGGGGAAGATTTTCCACTACCGCGCCAAATTCCTCCAGGATTGGACCATCTCCAAGGACCTCCCGCAGGGCGGCGATGCCCTCTGGCGCCTGGACGTGAAAGCCGCCGGATCCGGCGTCACCGGCGACTTGCTGGCGCATTGCATCGACACCGCGCTCTGGCTCAACGGCAGCATTGAGACCGTTTCCGCCATGACCGAGACGTTCATCAAGGAGCGCAAGAGCAACCTCACCGGCAAGGTGGAAAAGGTGGGCATTGACGACGCCTGCGCGTTCCTCTGCCGGTTTGCCAACGGTTCGCTGGCCACGTTCGAGTCCACCCGTTACGCCCGCGGCCACAAGGCGCTCTACACGTTCGAGATTAACGGCGAGCACGCCAGCATCGCTTGGGATCTGCACGACCTGCAGCGCCTGCAATGGTTCGATCACAAAGACGAAGGCAAACTGCGCGGCTGGCGCAGCATCCACGTCACCGATGGCGACCATCCTTACATGAAACACTGGTGGGTGCCCGGTCTCAACATCGGTTTCGAACACAGCTTTGTTCATCAACTGGCGGACTTCCTCACCGGCCTGGCCGGGGGCAAACCGGCCAGCCCGACCTTCAAGGAGGCGTTGGAAACGCAGTACGTTTGCGACGCCGTCCTGAAGTCCGGCAAGTCCGGCAAGTGGGAGAAAGTGAAGCGCACGAAGTAAACCGCCGGTGACAGAATGTACGAAGGCCGGAGGCGATACCGCTTCCGGCCTTTGCCTGGTGGCTCGAAGGCTTATTCCCCACCTCGTTGGCGCCGACAAAGTGACCAGTTACGTAGTGCGTTTGCGCGCGCGCGCGGTCTTCGCCGGCTTCGCGGCCGGTTTGGGTTTGGGCTTCGAGACGCTTCGGCGTTGGCGCTTGGGTGGGGTGGAAGCTGCCATCGCGTCGGCGGCCGGCGGCGGTTTCGGCGCGGTCTTTTCGTGAATGACTTGGCGCATGCGCGACAGTTTGTCGTCGATTCCCGCTTTGGCCTTGGCCAGGCCGCCTTGAGTCAAATTCACCGCGTCGGCCAGCAGGTTGCAGCCCTGGCGAATGCGGTGCGCGTAGGAGCCTTCTTTCAGGTCAATTCCTTTCGACCGCAGGAAGCCGGTAAGGTTCTCGAACAGTTCGTCTTTCTGGATAGTTTTCATAGCGCGTACCCGATGTCGCCGGCAGGTTAACACCGCGGCCGCCGCCGGCGATTACAGGAACGCGACGCAATTGGATCGTCGCCCTGACCCCATGCGGGCGGACCGTGCGTTCAGCGCACCCCGGCGGCCCCGGCCTTCGCCACCTGGATGGTTTCCACGAACAGCCGGGACTGACACGTCAACTCCGCCCAGTTGGCGTCGCGCAGGATCGCGGCTGAAACCAACGACGAGCCCACACCAACCGCGGGGCAACCCGCCTTCACGAAACCCGCGAGGGTGTTCAAGTCCACGCCCCCGGTGGGCACGATTCGCAGGTGCGGCAGCGGCGCGCGCAGCGCCTTGACGTGCGCCGGTCCCAAGCCATCGGCGGGGAAGAGTTTGACGAAGTCCGCACCCGCCTCGTGCGCCGTCTGGGCTTCGCTCGGCGTGTAAGCGCCGAGCATCACCGGCACGCCGGCGCCGTGCGCCAGGCCGACCAGTTCAGGGCGGCAGATCGGGCTGACCACGAATTGCGCCCCGGCGGCGATCGCCGCGTGCGCCGCCCCGGCGTTCGTCACGCTGCCCACGCCGACCAGCGCGCGCTCGCCGAGCACCGCCCGCGCCGCGGTCAGGGCTTTCAGCGCGCCCGGCGTGGTCAACGTGATCTCGACGGCGACCACCCCGCCCGCCAGCAAGGCTTCCACCACCGGCAGGATCGGCACCGGTTGGCTGGAGCGCACAATGGCGACGATGCCGGGTTCGGTGAGCCGTCGGACGATGTCTTCGCGGGAGCGCATGGCAGGGAAAGGGCCATGGCGCCTCAGACGCTGTCCACGTAGCAGTGCATCGCGGCCTCCTGGGCCACAATGGACTCGACCAGTTTGAACTGGGTGCGGCTGCGGTCGAGGTTGTGATCCGGCCGGTGAACCCGGAAATAGAGGTCGCCTAGCAGGTAGTCCGTAAGAAACCGGATGCCGATCGTGTACGTGATCAACCGGCCGGCGAACGCCAGGTGGGCCTTTTCGGCCGGCGTCAGGAAGCTGCGCGTGCCTTCCACGTAACCGCGCGCGAGTTCCTGGAACATCGGCATTTGCATCGCGACCTTCGACAAGTCCTTCTCGTCCTCCATGGTGGGACTGGTGGTGGTGCGCACCATGTCGCCGAAATCGTAATGCACCAGCCCCGGCATCACGGTGTCCAAGTCCACCACGCACATGGCGCGGCCGGTCTCCCAGTCAAGCATGACGTTGTTAAACTTGGTGTCGTTATGCGTGATGCGCTCCGGGATTTCGCCGCGGGCCTGCGCGTCGAGCAGCGTTCCCACCCACGGCTCCTGGGCGAGCGCGAACTCGATTTCCTTCCGGGCGGTGTGGGCCCGGTTGCAATGGTCATCCTTGACCGCGCTCTGGAGCGCGGCGAAGCGTTTGCGCGTGTTGTGGAAGTCCGGGATGGTCTCGTGCAGGCGCTCGCCCGGCAGGTCGGCCAGGTGGCTCTGGAACTCGCCGAACGCGCGCCCGGCTTCGTAAGCCTGGGCCGGCGTCTGCACCGCTTCGAAGGACTGCACCCGCTCGACGAACACGAAGGTCCGCCAAAACCCGCCGTCGCCATCCACGTAATACGACTTGCCGTCGTGCGTGGGCACCACCGTCAGCGCGCGGCGCGTGCATTGGCGGGCGCCATTTTCGAGCAGCTTCTTTTGCAGGTGGCAGGTCACCCGCATCACGTTTTCCATGACCTTGTCCGGCTCCTTGAACACGCCCTGGTTGATGCGCTGGTGGATGTAGCGCACCAGCACGCCGCCCTGATCGTACGTGGCCGTGTAGGTTTCGTTGATGTGCCCGATCTTGCACGGTTCGGCATGGAGGATCTGGCCATAAATGCGGAACTGCTGCGAGACGTGCTGCAGGTGTTTTTCGCGGTAGAGCGGCATGTTCGTCAAGTCTTGGTCAGCGCCGACCTCGTCAATTCGCGGCCCGGTGGTCCGCGCGGCGAGGCTCTCCCAGAGTTGAAACGCGATCACGGCTGCAACTCAAGCGATTTCTCGGTCGTGCTGACTTCAAATGGGTGGCATCGCGCCGCCGCCGTGGGGGGGTGCGGCCGCACCGCCGCCACCCAATCAGGACGCGACCGATTGCTGCCGTTTTGAGTCCCATCTTCGCTGTCATTTATTTTGAGCCAACTCGACCGGATCCTGGCGGCGACTTTCGGCTGTCGGTTCAGTTCGGTTCCGGCTAGGGTGGCGGCGTGAAGCTCTCGGTTAAGAGCGATTATGCGGCGCGCGCGGTCTTCGGCCTGGCGCGCGTGTTCGCCACCGGCGCGACCCGGAAGGTGGAAGACCTGGCCGCCGAACAGGGCGTGCCGGCGAATTACCTGGTCCAGATTCTCATCGAGCTGAAGGCGAAACAGGTCGTGCGCAGTCTGCGCGGCAAGGAAGGTGGTTACGTTCTGGCACGTCCGCCCAAGGACATCACGTTGGGCGATGTGCTCCGGGCAATTAACGGTGGGGTGATCGAGCCGCCGGCGTTGGGTGACAACCGTTGCGCGCCGGAGTTGCGCGAAGTCTGGGCCAAATTCAAGCGCGCCGCCGAAACCGCGGCCGACAGCCTCGATTTCCAGTCCATGATCGAGCGGGTCGAAGACCGCGCCAAGATGTATTACATCTGAGCGCAGCCTGGTCGTGACCCGCCGCGGCCACCCTGCCTCCCGCACTTGCCCTCGCTCACCGACAGCCTCCGCACCGAGATCGAGTCGCAAGGCCCGATTTCGTTCGCGCGTTTTATGGCCCAGGCGCTTTACCGCCCCGAGTTGGGCTATTACGAGCGGGCGGCCGGGCGGATCGGGCGGGGCGGCGACTTTTACACCAGCGTGAGTGTCGGCAGCGTGTTCGGCGAATTGCTGGCCCGACGTTTCGCGGCGTGGCTTGGGCAAATCCCCGGCGAGCGGTTGTTGATTCTGGAGGCTGGCGCCCACGACGGCCGGCTCGCCGCCGACATCCTGTCCGCGCTACGAAAGCTCGCCCCCGATCCGGCACGGCGGATCGGCTACGGTCTGCTCGAACCTTCGCCGCAACGCCGCGAATGGCAGGCGCAAACGCTCCGCGAGTTCGCCGACCGGGTAACCTGGTACGCCAGCCTGAACGAATTGCCGCCAAGCAGCGTCGCGGGAGTGATCTTCGGCAACGAATTTCTGGACGCGCTGCCGGTCCACCGGCTGGGTTGGGACGCGCCAGCGCGTCGCTGGTTCGAGTGGCGGGTCGGCTGGGCCGGGCAGCGGTTCTGCTGGGTGCGACCGCCACGGTCCGCGACCGGCGACACGCTCGCGGCGCCACTCGCCGAGGCGCTGCAAACCGAATTCGGCGACTGGCTGCGACCGGCTTTGCTGGCGGCGTTGCCGGACGGCTACACGCTCGAAGTGCGCCCCGCAGCGACCGCCTGGTGGCGCCAGGCGGCGAAAGTTTTACGGGCCGGCTGGCTCGTGGCCATCGACTACGGATTCACCACCGCCGAGGCGCTGCGGCCGGAGCGCACGCAAGGCACGGCGCGGGCTTATGCGCGGCACCGTTACGCCGACGATCTGTTGGCGGCGCCGGGCGAACAGGATTTGACCGCGCACGTCAACTTCACGCCGTTGATCGCCGCCGGCGAAGCGGCGGGCCTGACGACCGAAGGGCTGTCTTCGCAAGCCAGCTTCCTCGTCGCAACGGCCGAAGCCGCCGGCGAAGGGGAGACGTTCGGACGCTGGAAGCCGGC
>JAKCAB010000515.1 GCA_021839785.1 bacterium
AGTTACCAGGCCAAAACCGAGAACGACTGCATAACGAACGAAAATGGTTTGCTTCATAATTGACCAATTGGGACCAACAAGGGAACACCGCGACGTGAAGACACTTCACGTCCGCGAATCAAGGCGGAGGGTTCAGGAGGTGAACCCGTTAAGAAGCAAAAGAGGGAGCGCGCGGCGGCAGCGCCGTGCGGTGGTGGAATTGCCAGAACCGTGGCAGTTCCGGCGGTGCCGTTGAGGCGGGAATGAAATCCGGTGTGGGATCAGTGGTGGGTTCGGCAATCCAATCCCGCGCGGCGAACGCGAGCGGCAAAGCCAGCGCGGGCGCGAGCGCGGGATTGTCCTCGACCTTATAGAAACCCGATTCCACGCCGCCGCAGGAATCCTGGCTGCAATCGTGCGGCGACTGCTGCGCCGCAGCTTGACCGCAGCAACTCTGAAGGAAGCTGAAGCCCGGCATGGCTTCCAGCGAGCAATGCATCGTGACTGGCGCCCAAAGGGCCAGCAACGTCAGCGCCACGGCTCGCTTGAACCAAGTCACGGCCTTTAGAGTAACCGCGGCACGGAGTTGTTCAATCTTCGACTGCCGGAAACGCAGCCTGTGGCTTTCGGTTCACGCTTCCGCTTTGCCTGCTTGGACTGAAACTCTGGAACGCGACTCACTGGCGGTTCCGTGAACGAGCCGGCTGCCAGCGGTTGGCGTAGCAAAGAATTTCACCAGCAACGCGGCCAGACGGTGCAAACCTTCGACCTCCTCTGCGGTTTCCCGGAAACGGCATGATTCGGTTAAACGGCGGCGAGTTTGGCGAACGGCTTCTCCGTAAGGCATGAGGTTTACCCGCTCTCTTTCGCCTTCAAGTGCTGCTCCACAATCTCTTTCACGTAGGCAGGGATGTTCTTCTGCAATTCCAGCGTCCGCTGCTTCAACCGCTCGTAAGATTCCACTTCTGCGCCCGTCCAAAGAATGTCCGCGCGCCGCGCCGCGCGCATGGCGACGTGGGTGTAGTTGTCCGGGAAAGCCCCGTAGCAGTTGCGGCAGATGTCGAGTTTCTTTAACTCCAGCCAGTTGACGCAGCGTTCGCATGACCACGACTTCGCACGGTTGGCGGAACCGCAAAGGAGCATGTAGGCGTTGGAATTCGGCTCCGTGCCGGGAACATCGCCCGGCACTTCAAACGGGATGCGATGGTCAACCTGCAACTCGCGTTCTGGAAACGACTCCAAGTAGATCGCGCAGCGTTCGCCATGCTGCCCGACAAGCTTCTGCTTGAGTTCCTTGCTCAGCACCGTCCGCCCCACCTGCTGACCAGAGCGAGCCCTGGTTGGATCACCAAAACGATACGCCGCGATCTTCCTTCCGTCACTTCCCTCCACGCGGAACATCTCAATCGGGATGCCGTGTTCCTTCACGTCCCGCACGGCTCGCGGCGGATGGTTGTAGCCGTAGCGATCCTTCAAGTCCTGCGTCGTGATGAAGCCATGTTTCAAGATGTGGTCAATGACCGTCTTCGGGCGCTTGGCGATGACCGCCTTGCACAGCTTCACGAATTCTTGCGGCAGTTTGGGCTTGCTCATTTCTTCCGTTCCATCAGGACCAACTGCTCGGCAATGCGGCGCGGATACCGCCGCCGCAATTCCAGCGATTCTGCCAGCGCCGGCGATAGATACAGGGACTCCACCGTGACCTCATCCCGTCCCAGCAGCGTGGCCTGTGACGACCGCCCGGCGTGCAGTTCGATCAAATGCAGCCGTAGCCGCTCCGGCAGCTTGCGCCCGTGGATGCGCGCACCCGTCCGTCCGTCGTAGCTGACAAGGTATTTGATGTCCCGGAAGTTCAGCGATTCCAGCACCTCCACGAACTCGTCGAACGGCACGCCCTTCAAGTAGCGCGGATCGCGCTCGCCGCAGACGCCTTGATACGGTGGATCCATGTAAACGAGATCGCCCGCTGTCGCCTGGGCCACGACTTCCTTGTAGTCGAGCGACGAGCACTCGGTCTTCCCGCGCAACAGGTGCGACGCGCCCAGGATGTGCTCACGCATCGTCTCCGGCAACGCGCCCATGCGACGGTTGTCCGGGCTTTGGTTGACCTCACCGTTCGGGTTGTAGCGCACCGCCGCCTTCACGCACCGCGCCAGCAGGTAGAGGAAGCAATCAGGCCGGCCCGTCCGGTTGAACTCGTCGCGCACCTGGTCGTAATATTGCCGCCGGTCCCCGTGCTGCGCCCGCCAGAGCGTCTCGTATTGTCGCGCCAGTTTTTTCGGCGACTCGACGATGGCCCGCCATAAATCCACCAGCGGCTGGTTCAGGTCGTTGATGACGTAACGCGCCGCCAACCCGCGCGCCGCCGCCGCCAGCGTGAGCGCTGCCGACCCGGCGAACGGCTCGATCAACGTGCCGACGCGCACCGGGAAATAGCCAAGAATGGCTGGCGCGAGATTGCGCTTGCTGCCTTGGTAGGGGATCGGATGGGGAACGCGCATTCAGTCAGAAAACCAAATTCCTGGTGAGGTTTCTGGCTTTCCTTGTTGCCGAGACGGCGGCGAAAGAGCCGAGGTGAACCCACAGCCTGTCTAAGAAGTGTTCGGCCGTCATGCGGTGATCGCTATTGCGTTTAGCTTTGCAGGTGGATGCTAAGCGGCGCCAAGCAGTCCAGCAAGCGCGGTAACAACCCCGCGTCTTTTCAGGATCCCCCCTGAAGCATTTCTTCGGGCATCGAATACCTGGTTGTCATACAACTCGTGGCTCCGCCCAGACACGTCTGTCGAAACAAGGGGGGCTGGCGGAAGCGCGACTCCATGCTAAGACTTGCCTGTGCTGCATGACTTGGAACCGTCGCTCTCCGCCGAAGCCGTAATCGCCAATCCACGGCGCGCGAGAGCACAATAAATGGCGCCAAACCAGTTTTCTTTGTGGCCTGACCGATTCCAAGACTTTCGAAAGCCGGATCCACTGGCCTCAATGGCGATCCGGCGGGAACTTGACGGCCCGTGCTCCCAAGGCCATAGAAGGGGCATGAACCGTGACTTGATTCGGCAGCAGTTGGTCGGGCAGGGCCCTTTCCTCATTCGCACTTCCGACGGCAAGCAGTTTACGGTGCCGCACGCCGAATTCGTCTTGATTGGCCGCCACAACATCGTCGTCGAAGATGCCAATGGGCTGCTGGACATCATTGATCCTCTGCATGTTGTGTCTATCCGCCCCAGCCCACGGCGCAAGCCCCACAAAGCGGCGGCATAAGCACTCTATGGCTGGCGGGTATGGGCCGAATCAAAACCGCGTGACCCTGGCTCAATATGGTTCGCGACGTTGTGGGGGCGAACCAAGCTAGCGGAAGCGTGGCTTCGTGCTAAGACTTGCCTGTGCTGCATGACTTGGAACCGCCCGCCGCCGCCGAAGCCGTGATCGCCATCCACGGCGCGCGAGAGCACAATCTCAAGAACCTGTCGGTCGCCATTCCCCGCGGCCGGTTCGTGGTCGTCACCGGTGTCAGCGGCTCAGGCAAGAGCACGCTCGCGTTCGACCTGTTGTTCGCCGAGGGCCAGCGGCGCTTCCTGGACTCGATGAACACCTACGCCCGCCAGTTTGTCGAGCAGATGGCCCGGCCGGACGTGGACCTTATCGCCGGCATCCCCCCCACGGTCAGCATCGAGCAACGCAACTCGCGCGGCGGCGGCAAAAGCACCGTGGCCACCGTGACCGAGATTTACCACTTCATCCGGCTGCTGTTCGCGCGGCTGGGCACGCCGTTCTGCCCGGACTGCCAGGTGGCGGTCGAACCGCAGACGCGGGACGAAGTCGGCGCGCGACTCCAAGCCGAACTGAAGCGCCGCAGCGACCTCTTGCTGCTGGCGCCCGTGGTGCGCGGGCGCAAAGGCTTTCACAGCGAGATCGCCGACTGGGCGCGCAAGCGCGGTTATGCCGAACTCCGCGCCGACGGCCGGATGTGCCCCACCGACGAACCGTTCCGGCTCGATCGCTTCCGCGAGCACAACGTCGAGGTGGTGACCGGCGTGCTCGAAGCCAAGGCGCGGCGGGCTGCTCGCGCCAAACGAGGCGCGTCGAAGGCGATGCCTTCTGGACCCACTCCATCGCCGCAACAACTCGTGGACGAGGCGCTCGACATCGGCAAAGGCACGCTGTTCGCCTTGGACAATCGCGGCCAACTCACGACGCACTCGACCGAGCGCGCCTGCCCGTCCTGCGGCAAATCGTTCGCGCCGCTCGATCCGAAGCTTTTCAGTTACAACTCCGCGGCCGGCTGGTGCCCACGTTGCCGCGGCTTCGGCGAACTGTTTTACCTGCCCGAAGACGTGGATCGCGGCGCGCGCGCGGATGCGATCGAGGAATCCTGGTGGGGCTGGCAGGAAGGCCAGCGCGAGGTCTGCCCGGAGTGTGGCGGGGCGCGACTCAATCCGGTGGCGCGCGCGGTGCGGTTGGCGGTCGCCGGCGCGAAATCCAAAGGCCGCAAGGCGGCAGCGGCGCCCACGATCGACACGCTCGGGGCGATGTCCGTGGACGCGGCGGCGGAGTGGTTCGGGCGGCTGAAGTTGGCCGGGCGCGAAGCCGAGATTGCCCGCGACATCCTGCCGGAGATTCGCGAACGACTGCGCTTTCTCCGCGAAGTGGGCCTGGGCTATCTCCAACTCAGCCGCGCGGTCACGACGCTTTCCGGCGGCGAAAACCAGCGCATCCGCCTGGCGGCGCAACTCGGCTCGAATCTCAGCGGCGTGCTCTACGTGCTGGACGAACCGACGATCGGCCTGCACGCGCGCGACAACGAGCGGCTGCTCGAAGCGCTGGCCAAGCTCAAGGCGCGCGGCAACTCGCTGGTGGTGGTCGAGCACGACGAAGCCACGATGCGGTGTGCGGATTGGATTCTCGACTTGGGCCCCGGCGCGGGCGTGAACGGCGGTCAAGTGGTTGCCGCCGGCACACTCGACGAGTTGCTGCGGCACAAGGACTCGATCACCGGTCAGTGTTTGCGCGAACACGCGCAGATGCCACGGCCGAGGCGAGGCGAGCGAAGACCGGTTAGAAGTCCGAAGTTCGAAAATCGAAAATCGAAGGAAACTCGAAAACCGAAATCCGAAATGCGCGGGGGTGCGGCCGGAACGCGATCTTCGAGTTTCGAGCTTCGAGCTTCGGAGCTGCCATGGCTCACGCTTCGCGGGGCGGCCGTCCACAATCTCAAGAACCTCACCGTCCGTTTTCCGCTCGGGCGGTTGGTGCTCGTCACCGGCGTCAGCGGCTCTGGCAAGAGCACGTTGATACGCGAGTGTCTGCTGCCGGCGCTGCAGGCGGCCCTCAAGTCCAACGGCAAACCGGCGGTGGCCGGGCCCACGCTCGAAGGCCACGAGTCCATCGCGGCGGTTTATGAAGTGGATCAGGCGCCGATCGGCCGCACGCCGCGCTCGACGCCGGCGACCTACGTCGGCTTCTTCGACGACATCCGCGCCTTGTTCGCCCAAGTGCCGGAGGCGCGGATGCGCGGTTACGGGCCGGGGCGGTTTTCGTTCAACAGCGCCCAAGGCCGGTGTCCCGAATGCGAAGGCGCCGGTGTGGTGAAGCTCGAAATGAATTTCCTGCCGCCGGCCTTCGTGCGCTGCGAGACCTGCAACGGCCTGCGGTTCAACCCAGAGACGCTCGACGTCACCTTCAACGGCCGGAACGTCGCCCAGGTGCTCGATCTGAGCGTGGCCGAGGCGCGCGAGTTCTTCGCCGCGCAGGCGCGCATCCGGCGGGCGCTCGACGCCTTGCACGACACTGGCTTGGACTACCTGAAGCTCGGCCAGACCAGCCCGACCTTGAGCGGCGGCGAGGCTCAACGAGTGAAGCTCGTGACGCATCTGCTGACCGGCCTGAAACCGCAACTCGAACTGCCGGCGCTGGGCGGGCGTCGTGCGAAGCGGAACCTGTTCATCCTGGAAGAACCCACAATCGGTCTGCACGTGGCCGACGTGCGCCGACTCGTGGAAGTCCTGCACCGCCTCGTCGATGCCGGGCACAGCGTGATCGTGATCGAACACAACCTGGACCTCATCGCCGAAGCGGACTGGGTGATCGACCTTGGCCCCGAAGGCGGCGACGGCGGTG
>JAKCAB010000360.1 GCA_021839785.1 bacterium
GTGCCGCCGTCGCCGGCTCGGCGACGACTTCGAGCCTCAAACCGACGCGTTTCCAAACGGTGAGCCAAGAAGCCGGGAAACGATGTGTTCGGCGGGCCGCCGAACATTGCAGGCCAGCGGCCTGCGATCCCCATTTCGACTGCATCGTTTCGGCTAAGCTGCTCGGTTTTATCCGCGTTCATCGGCGCGGTTTCCAGGTTGACGCCGTTTCAAGCCGGGCCGGACTTGCCGAGCAGGCGGTCCAGCCAACCGGATTGACCTGGCCCGGAGCCGCGCTCCGCTTCTTCGCGGAAGCCTTCGAAGATTCGTTGGCGTGACCATTGCCACCAGACGAAGTCGAGCCCCAGGCCGAAGCAGAACCACAACGCGAGCATGCCGGAGGGACCGGAAAAGTGCATGCCCGGCGCGAGCACCAGCATGATCAGCCACGGCAGCATCAAAACCAGAAACACGGTGTTGCCCGCGGCATTGCGGACGTGGCGGGTGGCGATCGCCTTCCAGGTGCCCAACCAGACGAGCGTGTAAGCATCGGCCACCAGGCCGATCACCGCCGCCCCCGCAAACGTCACCAACTCCGAAACCGGCTCACGGCCGTGCGACCACCGCGGCGCGACGGCCGCCAGCAAGGTCAGGAGGGCGGTGCCAATCAGCGGCCCGCCGAACTGACGCCGAAAGGACTGGAATTGGCCGCGGACAAGGTCGCGCACGCTGAGCGGCGTGGTGAGCAGCAGTTCCAAGCTGCCGTCGCGGCGATGCGTGGCGATGGCGACGACGGCTTCGCTGGCGATCCAGAACTTGAGCAGCAGGTGCAAGGTGACGCACCCGATCGCCAGGACGGTGACGTCCAGATCACGCATCCACGCGCATGCCACCGCCATCAACAGGACAACCGAAACGAACAGCGCCAGCGGCCCCAACGGCCTCCAGCGGTAACGCGCCGTGAGCCACAGGAACGGATTGCGGTCGAGCAACACGCGGCGTCGCGCGGCGCGGCGGGCCGGCAGGCCGAAGGTGAAATTGCGCCGGCGCTCCCGCCAGCGGGTCCGCACCGCACCCACCGGGCGTTCCCGCCAGGCCCGGCGCGTGAACCCCGCGGCGGCCAACAAGAACAGCCACGCCTCCGCGTGCGTGAGCAGCAAGGCCAGCCAGGACTGGGAAGCCGACCGAAGTCCCAGTCCGAGCACGTGGGTTGTCGCCGGCGAAAGGCTCGCCAGCACGCCAGCCAGCGTCGCCGGCCAGGCCAGCGCAGTGGCCAAGGCGGCCAGCGCCGGGAGGCCGATCCAAAAGAGCAGCGCGAAGCCCACGGCGGCGTTCAAGGCCTGACGCGGCTCGGTGAACAGCGAGGACACTAGCAAGCCGAGGCACACCGAGAAGAACAACGTGTTGGTAAGCGCCAGCATCTCGAACCAGAACTCGCGGCCTAGCACCCCGCCGTCGAGGAACGGCAAGGCCAGCATGGGCATGACGGCCAGCAGCGCGTAGAAGCCGCACGTCGCCTGCGCCAGCAGTTTGCCGAGCACGATGTCCAGTCCGGACAGATGGCTCAGGAACAGGAAGCCGAGTGTGCCGTCGCGTTTCTCCCGGCTGATGGCGTCGCTGGTGAGGCGCACGCCACCCAACAGGCACACCCAAGCGCCCAGGTGGGTCAGGCCGGTGAACAGCGCGCGGCCACCGCCGCCGCCCAGGCCCAGCAGATGGGAATGAAGCGTCGCGTAGGCGAGGATGCCAAACACCGCCAGCGCCGCCACGAGCCGCACGTAATAAGTGCGCGGCTGGCGGGCGGCGACGCGGAGTTCGCGCTGGGCGACAGGCAAGGCGGTCATGGCACGCGCTCCAGCTTGGCAGCCCGCGGTTTGGATGCGCCCCAAAGGCGGCCCGCCAGGCGCCACCACCGGGCGAAGTGGCTTTCGAAGCGCGCCGCCGCGGCTTCGCGCAGCCGCCCGCTCAGGCATTGGCGCTGCGCGTACACCAGCCAGAAAAGGTCGTTCGCCAGGCCGAGGCCGAACCACACCCCCAAGGCCAGTTCCTCCGAAATGTTCGGCTTCCACCAGCCCCAGGTGTCGAGCAAGCCGACGCCGATCGCCAGGCCCAGGAACACCAGCCAGGGCAGGACGCACACCCGCACCAGCAAGCCGGCGGCGGCCTGGTTCGGGTGCCGCGCCGTCACCGCCACCCACGGCCCGAGCAGCCAGAGCGTGAGCGCATCGAGCACCAACAGGCCCATCCGGGCGGCATAGACCGCGAGCACCATGCCGCGCTCGCCGAAATCGCGTTGCAGCGCCGCGTGGCAGAACACCCCGTCCAGCGCCAGCACGGCCAGCAGCGGGAACAGGAACTGGCGCTGCAACGTGAGCCGCAGGCCGCGCAGAATGTCTCCAATACTCAGCGGCGTGGTCAGCAGGAGTTCGAGCGCCGCGCTGCGCCGGTCTTCGGCCAGCCGCACCACGACGGCGGCGGCAATCCAGAGTTTCAACAAGCCGTAAAGCGCCTGCGAAAACGCCAGGTAAACCCCGCTGTCGTTCCACTCGTTGCCGAACGCGAACCCCCCGGCCAGCCACACCAGGCCAGCCAGACCGAGCGTGAACCAGACTTTCCAGGGCTTCAGCCGCTCGCGCGAGGTGAGCCAGAAGATCGGCCCCCGCGCCAGCAGCCGTGACCGCAAGCGGGTGCGAGCCTCGGGGCTGCCGAAGGCGAGCCGATGCCGGAACCGCTGCCAGCGCGCGCGCCACGAATTGGCCGGCCGGTCATGCCAGATGCGCGGCACGGCGAAGCTGCTCAGCGCCAGGCTTAGCACGCCCAGGCCGAAGACGATGCCCATCGACGGCCAGAACAACGGCTGGAGATTTATTCCTCGCATCGTCGGCGGGGTCGTCGCCAGCACCAGCGCGAACGCCGGGCTGGGGATCAACCATTCCAGGGGCGGCAGAGTTGGGCCGGAGAAGTTGGTGTGCGCCAGGTAGGCCCACAGGCCGATGAAAGGGCCGACCACGATGGCCGCCACCAGCGCCACCGTGACCAGCATCGCCCGCCGGCCGTTGGTCGAACTCGTGGACACGCCGATGCCCAGCGCCAGCGAAAAAAACAGGGTGTTCAGCAGCACCAGCACGCTTTTCCAAAACTGCGCGCCGCTCACGCCGCCGAACAGCAGCGAACCGCCCAGCACCGGCACGATGGCGAGCAGCGAGTAAATGGCGTTCAACGAAGACGCCGCCAGCTTGCCCAGCACGATGTCGTAGCCCTTGAGGTCGGTCAGGAACAGCAAGCCCAGCGTGCCTTCGCGGCGCTCCTCGGCAATGGTGTCGGCCGTCAAGCGGGCGCCGGCGAGCGCGCAGAAAACCATTGCCAGCCAGGCGAGGGAAACGAACAGCGCCAGCCCCAACTCGGCCTGCCCAGAATTGGCATAGACCAACGAACAGATCACCAACGCCAGCAGCGCGGCCACGACGCGGTTCCAATGCGCCGCGCGCCGGCGCGCCGCCACGCGCAGTTCCCGCGCCACGATAGGCAGGAAGGTCATGGGCGCAGGATTTTGGGGACTTGACCGGCGAATTCAATCGCAGAGCGCCGCGTCCACGCCCGGCGACGCTTGCGACCATCGCGGCGGAACGATGGCGATTGCCACCTGGACAAACAATTGTTGCATATGCGACATAAAACTGTCCGTTTGGTTCGGGAGTGCCTGACCTCCCGCTGACCAGACCGCTCAGGGCTGGACGGCGAGGATCTCGTCGAACCACTCGCCCAACCGCTCGCCGTCCCGCGTGACGTCGAAGGCCACCAGGTTCACGCCGGCCTTGGCTTCGGCCGTCGCCAAGATCGATCATCAGCGCCGCCTCGCCGTCGCGGAGGACGAACACATTGCAGGTGTCGGTCCAGACAAAAAGGTTCGGATACGCCTTGGCGTCGGGCTGGCGGAAATGGGCGGTGGCCGGCGAAGTGGAATCGCTCGCGGCGAAGAGTTGGGTGTGGGGACGGCGAGCCACCAGGCGAGCAAGCGCGGGCTGAGGGCAGGCTTTGGCATAGCGAGACATTATGGGAACGGAAACCGACAGAAGCGCAAGACCGGTCCGCGCTTGGATGGGCACCTGCCGTTGCCTGGCTGGACAAGCCGTCACGGGCCCGCGCATATTTGCGGCCAAAAGCACACCCGGAGTTCATCCATGAAAGCTTGGTTTTGTCTCGGTTTGATCGTGGTTTTGCCTGTCATCGCGCGCGGCGCGGAGGCGCCGTCGCCAAAGGCACCCGACACTCATTCCTCCGCGTTTTATCTGGCGGCCAATCCGCGTTACACGATCGTCGATTCGGTCCGCGACTCGCTCCGGTTCACGCTCGACAAGACGTTGCGCCGCGATGAGCACGGCCACTTGGTGGGCATCTCCAGTTTCGTCAACCCGAACGGCGAGGTCATGGGCTGGCACGACTTCGGCAACCTGGAAGGGCCGGGCTGGGCGGCGAACGCGGTCGGCGGCGCGTGGGAGATCGACAACTGGGGACGCTTCCTCGACCAGCCGGATTGGCGCACCAACGCGCTCGCCATCCTGGACCACGTGCTCGCCGGCGGTTTCCTGGACGAGGAAACTGGTTTCATCCGCGGTTACCGCGAGACGACCACCGGCAAGCTGTGCCTGAATTACAAGCACCAGTCGGACTGGTTCTGCCCCGGCTCGATGGCCAAGGTGGCCTATCAACTTCTGTTGTTTGCGGACGACTTCCCGCGGCGCGACGCCCGACGGGAACGGTTGCAACGGATGGCGGTCCGCACGGCGGCCTGGATTCGCGACCACGTGGAGTCGGTGCCGAACGGTTGGTATCCGCGCCGGACCACGCCGGACGGCAAGGTGTATCGAAAGTCCCCGGAAGGCGGTGACGATCCGTTTTGGCAGACCTCGGCGGACAGCCTGTTCATCCTGCAACTCCAGGCCGGACTGACTACGCGCAAGCTCGTGGATTACCGCACCACTTTGCGGGACAAGACCGCGGTGTTCGTCCGCGCCGGCGGCATCTTCGGCAGCATCAACCACGACACTTACGATCCGCAGGAAAACGTCGCGTACTCGGTGGCATTCCGCACGTTGCTGCCCATTGCCCGGTTGTTGAAGGACGAGTCTCTGCGCGCGTTCGCCTATGATCGCTGCCTGGCTGGCCTGGACCAGTTCAAGATGCCTGACGACCGCAACGGCGTCGCCACGCGCGGGCTGCTGTTCATGGAGAAATCCTGGGACACGGCGTACCTCTGGGAAAACGCCGAGGCGGCGCTGGCGTATTTCGAGGCGGCGGCCGACACGCGGCGGGCCGACCCGGCGCGCGCCCGGCAATTCGAACTGAACGGCCTGACTATTTTGCGCGCCATCGCCAAACACCATTACGGGCCGTACGGCTTCCTCACCGAAGGCGTGGACTGGAACAACCACGTGGGCCAGCAACATCACATCGGCCAGGCGAAGTACGGCGCCATTCAGTACACCGAACCGTTCCTGAACAACCAGCACATCGCCGAGCCGACGCTGTTCTACCTCGAACGCCTGGCGACCAAGCGCACGCGCGACGGCCGCCGGCAATGGCTCGACTGCGAAGGCAACTTGCTGCTGGAACTGCCGGCTCGCACGCGCTGAGCCGGCGGGCGGGAATCGGTTTGCCTTCCCGCGTCGCGTGAGGATCATTTCGGTATGGCGACCGCAACGCTACCGCGCCCGAAGGAACGGCGTCTCTGGACGTACGAGGAGATGCTGGCCGAGTTGCCGGAAACGAACCAACCCACCGAGTTGTGGAACGGAGAGATTCTCATGGCCCCCGCCTCGAGTCCTGGACATCAAAGTGCCGTTCTCCGCCTCGCTCAGATCCTCGATGACTTTGTCACCGAGCGCGACTTGGGCCGGGTTTATCTCAGCCCCGTGGACGTGGTGTTGACCCCGCGGCGCGTCGTGCAGCCGGACCTGCTGTTCGTCGCCAAGGAAAATCTGGGCATCGTGCGGGACCGCATCCGCGGCGTGCCGGACCTCACGGTGGAAATCGTGTCCGAGTCTTCCTGGCACCGCGATCGCATCGAGAAAAAGGCGCTCTACGAACAGTT
>JAKCAB010000219.1 GCA_021839785.1 bacterium
GGCCTGGTCCTGACCCAATTCGCGCTTGGAGCCGTCACCGTCTGGACCAACAAGGCGGCGGACATCGCCACCGCCCACGTGGCAGTGGGTTCGCTGGTACTGGTCACTGGCGGGCTGTTGTGCGTCGTCGCCTGCCGGCGGTCCAATGTTGTCGCGCGCGAGGCGGCCAAAATCACCGCGCCTCTGGGCGCTCCGGCCACCGCTACAGCCACGATTTGATCCCGACCCCACCGTGAACACACCCACCGCTGCCACCTTGGCCACCGCCGATCACGCTTCGAAATCCACGCTGGCCGTCTTCAGCGAACTGACCAAGGCGCGGCTCTCCTTGCTGGTCGTCCTCACCACCGCCGTCGGCTATGCGTTGGGATCACCCGGCCCGATTGATCTGGCGGCTTTTTTCCACGCGGTCCTCGGCACCGGCCTGCTGGCTGCCGGTGCCTCCGCGCTGAACCAGTTTCTCGAGCGCGACCTGGACGCGCTGATGCTGCGAACCCAGGACCGCCCGTTGCCTTCAGGCCGGCTTACGCCCACGTTCGTGCTCGTGTTCGGCAGTCTGTGCTCGGTGATCGGCCTGGCCTGGCTGACGTTGCTTGCGAACCTCGCAGCCGGGGCGTTGGGCGCGCTGACTTTGGGCCTCTATGTGTTCGTGTACACCCCGCTGAAGCGCGTCTCGACCCTGAACACGATCGTCGGCGCGGTGCCGGGCGCCATGCCGCCGTTGATCGGCTGGGCGGCGGCCACGGGCGGACTCTCGGCGGGCGGGTGGTCACTTTTCGCGCTCCAATTCTTCTGGCAAATCCCGCACTTCATGGCCATCGCGTGGCTGTACCGCGACGATTACGCGCGGGCCGGCCTGCAAATGCTGCCGGTGGTGGACCCGAGTGGCGAGCGCACCGGCCTGCAAAGCATCGGCCACAGCCTCGGCCTGCTCACCGTGAGCCTGAGCCCGTTCGTGCTGGGCTTGGCCGGCGCAGCGTACCTGACGGGCGCGGTGGTGCTGGGAACGTTGATGCTGGCTCTGGCGATCCGCTTCGCGCGCCGCCTCGAGCGAACGCCCGCGCGGTGGCTCTTCCTGGCCTCGGTCGTGTACCTGCCGGCCGTGTTAGGGCTGATGGTGCTCGACCGTTTCCGCTAAGCCGAGGACTGGATCAAGTCGAGGCGGCCTGCGCGCGGTAAAACTCCAGCGTAGCCGCCAGCCCCGCCTGCCAGGGAACGGTCGCGCGGAAACCGAGGTCGCGTTCCGCCGCTGAAACGTCCGCGCAGGAAAAGCGGATGTCGCCGGGCCGGGCCGGCTCGAACTGCGGCTCCAACTTCCGGCCGGTCAACCGCTGCAGTTCCGCGATCAAATCCAGCAGCGTCACACTCGCGCCGGTGCCAATATTGAACACCCGGCCGGCGACGCGTTCCGCCGGTCGCTCCGCCGCGGCGAGGTTCGCCGCCACCACGCCCGCCACCGCCACAAAATCGCGCGACTGCAAACCGTCGCCGAAGACGCGCGGTCGTTCGCCGGCCAGGAACGCGGTGCAAAACTTCGCGATCGCCCCCGAGTACGGCGAGTCGAACGCCTGGCGGGGACCGAAGACGTTGAAATACCGGAGGCTCACGGTCTCCAGCCCGTAGAGCGAATGAAACAACTGGGCGTAGCGCTCCGCGGCGTACTTTTGGAGCGCGTACGGCGTCAGCGGCGACGGCGGCTGGGTCTCCTGTTTGACCGGTGCCTCGCTGTCGCCGTAGATCGCCGAAGACGAGGCAAACACCAGGCGCTTCACACCCGCGTCGCGTGCGGCGGCCAACACTTCCAACGTGCCGGTGAGGTTGTCGCGATGGCTTTCGAGCGGCTGCGCGACCGATTGGGGGACCGACACCAACGCGGCTTCGTGAAACACCCAGTCGCAGCCCGCCACCGCGCGGCGCACGGTGGCGCGGTCGGCGACGTCGCCCTGAATGAACTCCAGTTCATCGCCCGGCTGGCGCCAGGTCAGGTTGGCGGTCGAGCCGGCGGTTAGGTTGTCCAAAACGACGACGCGCACGCCGCGCCGGCACAACGCCTCGGCGAGGTGCGACCCAATGAATCCGGCGCCGCCGGTGACCAGAGCTTTCATCCAAATACAAGAAACAGTGTTGCCACGAGCCGGAACCTCCCGGGCCGCGCTCTCTCCGTATCAAACCATTCCGGTAAGTGGCAAGCTCGCGCGTTCGGGGAATTCGCCACTTCCTCAGTCCCCACCGGCGTCGGTTCGTGGTTTTCCAACGCCCGGCCACCGCTTACACTCTGACATCGGAGCCGGCCTGTCGCGCGCTCCGCCGCAGATTCGAGTGAAAATCGAGCCGTCAACTGAAGTCCTGCCGACGCACACGCCCGCGTTGTTTCAAGTGGCCGTGCGGCGCGCCGCCGCCATTTTGCGCCGCGGCGAGCTGGTCGCCGTGCCCACCGAAACCGTTTATGGCCTGGCCGCGAACGCCTGGGATGCCGGTGCCGTGGCCCGCATCTTCAAGGCCAAGGGCCGGCCGGCGCACAATCCCATCATTGTACATGTGGCCAGCCTCAGTTTGGCCCAAGCCTGCGTGGCCGAATGGCCGGACGCAGCCGGGCATCTGGCGCGGGCGTTCTGGCCGGGACCGCTGACGCTGGTGTTGCCGAAAGCGGCAATCATCCCGGATTCGGTCACCGCCGGCGGGCCAACCGTCGGTGTGCGCTGGCCGAGTCATCCGTTCATGCAGGCACTGATTCGCGAATGCAGTTTTCCGCTCGCCGCTCCCAGCGCCAATGCCTCCAACCGCCTTTCACCCACCAACGCGGCGCATGTGCTGCAAAGCCTCGGCGGACGCGTGCCGCTGATCGTGGACGGCGGCCAGTGCCAGGTCGGCGTCGAATCGACCGTGCTGGATTTGACTGTCCAACCGGCGCGCGTCCTGCGGCCCGGCATGATTCACCGCGACTCGCTCCGGGCCGTGCTGGGCGAAGTCGGCGAAGGCGCGGCCGGCGCCGGCGGTTTGCGCAGCCCCGGTCAGTTGCCGAAACACTACGCGCCGCGCGCGCGCTTACAGGTGCTCACCTGGTCAAACGACGCCGACCTCCGGCGCTTACTGGTTCCGCTCTGCGCATTGCCGGCTGCGACCTTTGTCGTCGCCCACACGCACATTCCCGCGCCGGCGGGCTGGGGCGGGGTGAGCGTGATTCCGCACGATGCCGAGGCTTACGCGCGGGCGCTGTACGCGGAGTTGCATCGCTGCGACGAGCAGGGTGCCGAAACCATCGTGGTCGAAGCCGTGCCGGACACGCTCGAATGGGCGGCGCTCGCCGACCGCCTGCGTCGGGCGGCGGCGGTGTGAGGCATTCGGATTGGCAGCCGCCGCGCGTTTGCCTACGCTGCCGCGCAACGCTGTGCTCCGGTCCGACGTGCCATGAAATCGAACGACACCCCACCGCTCATCCTGATTGCCGACGACCAGGCTGACGTGCTGGCGGCGTTGCGACTGCTGTTGAAGGGTGAAGGCTTCCAGGTCGAGACCGTAAGTTCACCCGCGCATGCGCTGGCGGCGATCACGGAAAAGGACTTCGACGCCGCGCTGATCGACTTGAACTACACCCGCGACACCACCTCCGGCCAGGAAGGTCTGGATCTGCTGGCGCGCTTGCAGGCGGTGGACAGCACCCTGCCGGTGGTCGTGATGACGGCTTGGGGCAGCGTGGAAATCGCCGTCGAAGCCATGCGGCGTGGCGCGCGGGACTTCATCCAAAAGCCTTGGGAAAACGCGCGTCTGCTTTCGATCCTGCGCAACCAAGTCGAATTGGGCCGGGCGCTGCGTCGCGGCGAGCGGCTCGCGGCCGAGAACGAACTGCTGCGCGGCACCGGGCCGGATTTGATCGCCGAGTCGCCCGCCATGAAGCCCGTGCTGGAAATCATCCAGCGCGTGGGATCCGCGGATGCGAACGTCCTGATCCTCGGCGAAAACGGCACGGGCAAAGGCGTGATCGCCCAGGCGCTCCACGCGGTTTCGCGGCGCGCGGACGCGCCGTTCGTTACGGTCAACATGGGCGGGTTGTCGGAAGGCCTGTTCGAGAGCGAGTTGTTCGGCCACGTCAAAGGCGCCTTCACCGACGCGAAGACGGACCGCGTCGGGCGCTTCGAGTTGGCCGAAGGTGGGACGCTGTTTCTGGACGAAATCGCGAATGTGCCGTTGCCGCAGCAGGCCAAGCTGCTGCGCGTGCTCGAGACCGGCGAATACGAGCGGGTCGGCTCGTCAAAAACCAAGCGGGCGAACGTGCGGCTTATCTCCGCCACCAACGCCGACGTGCAGAAGGCGGTTGGTGACGGCCGGTTCCGGCAGGATCTGCTGTTCCGCTTGAACACGATCGAAATCCACCTGCCGCCGCTGCGCGAACGGCCGGAGGACATTGCGCCGCTGGCCGTCCATTTCCTGACCCGGCACGCCCACCAATACGGCAAGCGACTCGAGGGCTTCGAGCCGGCCGCGTTGCAGGCGCTGCGCGACCATGCCTGGCCGGGCAACGTGCGCGAATTGAGCCACGTCATCGAGCGCGCCGCGTTGATGGCCACCGAAAGCCTGGTGCGCGCCAGCGACCTCGGCCTGCGCGCGCCCGCCACGGCGGAGCCGCGCATCGAAGACATGGCGATCGACGACGTCGAGCGGTGGCTCATCAAAAAGACCCTCGCCCGTTTCGAGGGCAACGCCAACAAGGCCGCCGAAACCCTCGGTCTGAGCCGGAGCGCGTTTTACCGGCGGCTGCAAAAATATGGCCTCTGACAATTCGTGCGGGCGCCAGGCGGCCAAGCCCCGGCCAAGGCCGTTGCCGGGGCAGGCGAGGGAGGCGAACGTTGCGGGCGGTTCCGGGTTGGCTGAACCGACCCGTGGCTGAAGTCCTTTATGGGCCAAGACCACACCCTGATGGCTTCGAGGTATGAGTTGAAGTACCTCCTCTCCAATTCCGCGGCGTTGCGCGTGCGGAAGTTCGTCCAGCAATACCTCGAAGTGGACGAATACGGCCAGGGTCAACCTGACCTGGCGTACCCGGTTCACAGTTTGTACCTGGATTCGGACGACTGGACGTTTTATCACCGCAGCCTCAACGGAGACAAAAACCGCTTCAAACTCCGGGTGCGGTACTACGACGAACGCCCCACCACGCCGGTCTTTTTCGAGATCAAGCGGCGGATGAAGGACGTGATCTTGAAGCAACGGTGTGGGATCAAACGCGGCGGCGAGGCGGACGTGCTGGCCGGCCATTTTCCGCCCGAAAAATATCTCCTCTCGAAGGCCGCCGAAGATCTGCAGGCGCTGCACCGTTTTCAGGAACTCATGTTGCGCGTGCAAGCAAAGCCGCAAATGCACGTGGCCTACCGGCGCGAGGCCTACGTCAACACGGTCAACAACGAGGTGCGCGTCACCTTCGACCGGTCAGTCCTGGCTGTGCCGCGCCCCGGCGGCGAGCTTGTAACCCACATGGACCAGCCGCTCGTTTGCACGACCGATCTGGTGATCCTGGAACTCAAGTTCACTGACCGCTTTCCCAACTGGTTTTGGGACCTCGTGGAAACGTTCGATTGTTTTCAGAGCGGCGCGGCGAAATACGTCGAAGGCACGAGCCTGCATCTCGGCCGCCACCTTTCGCCCGCCGACGTGATCCGGAACTTGTTCTGAGAACGTTATTGTCGCGCAAGCCATGCGCCCTCGCCCCCAACCGCGCCCCGCCCGCCGCCCGCGCATCGGGTTTGTGCGCCGGGTGCTGCTGCTCGCGGTAGTGGTGGCCGCGCCAGCCTGGGTGGTCGTCCTCGCGTTGATCTGGTTGGGCGACACCTTCCCGAACCACGATTTGTCGCTGAACGCGCGGGTCACGATCACGATCTTCCTGGGCGGTTGCGGCCTCGTGACCATGCTGGTCCTGCGCGAGCGCGTGGTCCGCCCGCTCCAGACCGCGGCGAATATTCTCTCGGGTTTGCGCGAAGGCGACTACTCGTTCCGCGCGCGCAGCGACCGCAGCGGCGACGCGCTCGACGACGTGCTGACCGAGGTGAACGCGCTGGTGGACACCATGCGCGTCCA
>JAKCAB010000225.1 GCA_021839785.1 bacterium
TTGTTGAAGTTGTCCTCGATCCAGCGGGCGACCATGGCGTCGCTGACTTGAACGCCCAATTTCTCCATGCGATCGATCATCACGAGGCGCTGACGTGCCTGCAGGTCGAGTTGTTGGGCGGTGCGCCGGGCGTCGCTGCGGTCAGGCCAGGTGCCGGTGCGGAGGAACTGCTGGATCAGCGCCTCATTGTACGCCTCGAGGTACATCTTGGCCGTGATGGGGCGCCCGTTCATCTGGCCAAACTGCGACTGGCCGCCGCCGCCGCCGTTGCGCGTGGCGCCGGGCGTGAAAAAGATCACGAAGCTGACGATGGTGGCGGCGATGATCAACGCCCAAAGCCAGGTCTGATGCTTCCGAATGGTTGCAAACATAGCGATAAAATGAGCGGTGAAGCTAGCGCCCGCCGCCAAACAGGGTCAAACGCAAAAGACGGAGCCGCCAACAGACGTTTGGCGTTGGAGTGCCTTGATGGGGCAGGTTAATGGTTTCGTTGGAACACAGTTCTTGAATCCCAAGTTCGAACCTCGTGCCGGCAAACCGCCTCACGAACAAACGCGGCATCGCGCGTCCCAACCGGTCGTGGAGCCGATCCGGCTCAACCAGTTCCGGTCTGGTTGCTGTGGCCGCACTTGCTTGAGGATAGTCGGTAGGGGTGTGTTTCCCAAGGTGCGTCGGGTGATCGAGGAAGGCTGGATCGGGCTGGAACGGAGAGCTTTCCGCCGGGTGCCGACGCATTTGATCACGTTCACGACGACCACACGTTCGCAGCAAAGGACATCAGCAGCGTTTGCACAGAAGCAACGATCGGCGGGAAATGGAGGTTTCCGACGGTCCACCGTGTCTCGCCGCTCACGGGCGGAGAGCAGTAAGATATTTGTCAGGCCCACCCCCCGTCGCCCTGACTCTGCTCCTCCCTTCGCAGATACCTCGGATTGACCCCGCCAGCTCTCCACCCGTGAATCGGCAATCTCACCGGTGGGCCTGGAAGGAAGGGAACTGCTAAAACCCTTTTCCAAGCCACCGGTCAGGGGCACATCACTACCCCCAATCGCTGAGACCAAGTGTAGAATCGACTAGGGTATTTTCATATCCTCATTTCGTATTAAGCACACGGCGGAAAAGACGCTTTTGTCCACCGAACAATTCCGGTTCCTGTTACGGAATTAGTTAATGAAGAATGCGTTGACCGCAACGTTGCGGGCTCAACCCGGCAGTTCTCCCGGCGGCGAGGAGCGCAGGTATCTCAGCGTCGCTTCGGTGCGCGATTGGACATGCAGTTTTTCGTAGATATGGCGGATATGCGTTCGCACGGTCAGGACGCTGATTTGCAGGCGATCCGCGATCTCTTTATAGCGGTCGCCGGTGGCGAGGCGTTGCAGGATTTCCTGTTCGCGCGCCGTCAATTTGCCCCCGCCCGCGAGGTCGGCGGTGGGCCGGCGAAAAGATTCGACCACCTTGCGGGCGATGTGCCCGGACATGGGGGAACTGCCTTGGTGCAGCTCGCTGATGGCCTCCTGGATCGACCCCGGCGGAGTCGTCTTGAGCAAATAGCCGGTGGCGCCCACGCGCAACGATTCGAGCACCTGCTCGGTGTCGTCGAACGCGCTTAACATCATGAACTGGGTGGCCGGCATCCGCGGTTTCAATCGCGCCACGCAGGCAACGCCAGAGAGCCGCGGCAGTTGGACATCCACCAGCACGACTTCGGGCGCGTCCAACGGCAACCCGCGCAACGCGGCCTCCGCGTTGGCATAGGCGCTGACGAATGACAGGCCCGGCGCCTGGCGAATCAGCCGCTCCAGGTCCTGGCGCCAGGCCTTGTCGTCTTCCACCACCGAGACTCGGATGGGATGGTCAACTGCGCTCATGCGGGTTTCGGCTAGGTTGGCCGCGGCGGGGACCGCGGGAAGAAACGGGCAGACCCGGCAGCCGCACGCGCGCTTCAACTTTCGTGCCGCGTCCGGGCTGGCTGACCAGCTCCAGGGTGCCCCCCAAAGCGGTGATGCGGCTGCGCATGTTCTCCAATCCGTTGCCTTCCGAGGCGGGTGCTTGCGAGTCGAAACCGCAACCGTCGTCTTCGACCGCGATGCGCAGTTCCCCGTCGTTCACCGCCAGCCGGATGACAATCTTGCTGGCGGCGGCATGTTTCATCGCGTTGTTCAACGCCTCCTTCACCACCTGGTACAGGTTATGCCGGACATCCGAACTGAGCGGAAGCGCGGGGAGGGGCTGCTGCACCTCCAGATGCAGGCGCGCGGGCAAGCCCTCCAACAGCTTCTCGGCGCGCTGGCAAATGAAGTTCGCGAGGCTCTCCAGATCGTCGCGTCCCGGGTTGGTGGCCCACACGACTTCGGCCAGCGATTGGACCGCCTCGCGCGCGGCTTCGGCAATGCCGCTGGCCGCCGCTTCGAGGTTGGCCGACCCGAGCGTGTTGCGGGCGACCATTTCGCTGCGGAACACGATCCGGGTCAGCGCCGCGCCCAGATCGTCGTGGATGTCGCGGGCGATCCGGGTGCGCTCGCGATCCACCAGCCGCAGTTCCTCCGCCCGTCGCAAGCGCCGGCCGATGCTCAGCTTCAATTGCCAGAGCCCCGCGCCAAGAGCCACCAGCACCCCCGCCATCGTCGCCAGGAAACTCGAGGTTTCGAAGAAGCGCGGCTGCAGCGTAAAGGCGAATTCCGCCCCGCGTTCGCTGGCGTTGCCCCGGGTGTCGTACGCCATGACCACAAAGCGGTAATGTCCCGGGCGCAACCGCGTGTAATAGGCGGTCCGCCGCTCGTTGGCCTCGGTCCACGTGTCTTCCAGCCCTTCGAGCCGGTACCGAAAGCGCGTGCGGTTCGGCGCCGTAAAAGCGCTGGCCGTGTACTCGATTTCCAGCAGCCGCCCGCTGCCCGGGCGGAGCGTGGCCGCCAACGGCTGCCGCCGGTCGATCTCGCCGGGCGGCTCAGACCTGCCGCCAGCCTGTGCCGGCGATTCCACTTCGCCAGCGACCTGGTCCCCCCAGAGCACGGTGTCGTCCACCCGCACCACGTCGATGGCCGCCAGTGGCCGCACCGGCTTGCGCCAGACGCGCCGAGGATCGATGACCGCAACGCCGCGCGTGGTGGGAAACAGGATTTCACCGCGCGAGGTCCGGAGGCCGGTCGGCGAACTCTTTTCCCCGTTCGTTTCGTCGCTGGGCAGGCCATCCGCCGCGCCAAACCAGGCCGGATGCAGGCGGTTGGCGCGGTCTTCAAGCCAGGCGTTCAGCTCCGCCCGATCGAGCCGGTAAATGCCGCTGTTTCCGCTCACCCACAAGCCGCCGACTCCGTCATCGACGATGCCGTTGATGGTGTCCTCCCGGAGGCCCTGCTGGCTCGTGAGACTCCGAAAGCGATGGCCGCGCCAGACTGCCAGGCCGCGCGAGGTGCCCACCCACAAAGTGCCACCGCCATCGACCGCGAGTTCGCAGACGTAATCGCTGGGCAGGCCGTCGTGGATGGTCAAAAGGCGCGGACCACCCGGCTCCAATACCGCGATGCCGCCACCGAAAGTGCCCAGCCAAATCCGGCCCGCGGCATCCTGGTGGATGGCCCGCACGTCTTCCCGCGGCAATCCATTCGTCGCCGTCAGCCAAGTCTGCTCTTGACCCGCGAGCCGGTGGACACCCTTGGCGGCGCCGACCCAAATCGCGCCGCGCGTGTCCTCGAAAATCACGCGCACCTTGTTGCCGCCGAGATCGCCGGGCAACCGGACTTGCTCGATCCGCCCCGCCCGCAGGGTTGCCACCCCCCGGCCGGTGCCGATCCACAGCGTGTGGTGCCGATCGATCAGCAGGGCTTTGACGCTGTTGGCCGGCAGACCATCCGCGACGGTGAAACGACGCACGCCCTCGACGGCAAAGCCCAACAGGCCCCCATCGGTGGCAGCCCAAATGGTGCCGTCCGGGGCTTCACAAATCGCCCACGTGTCGTTTTCCGCGGCCACTTTCCGCTCGCCCGCCAAGGCACGGAAGACGGTGCGCCAAATGCGCAGCAACCCTCCTTCCTCCGTGCCTGCCCACAAGCTGCCCTCGCGATCAACCGTCAGGGAGTGAACTAATCCCGCCGCAAGGCCGTGTTCTTCTCCAACCCGCGTTTCCTGACCATCCCGCCAGGAGAAGATGGCACCTCCGACTGTGCCCAACCACAAACCGCCTTCAGGACGCCCGGTCAGGGCCGAGATGGCTTCCTCGGGCGCTCGCGCCTGCCAGACCAGTTCCGGCCGGCGGGCGCGGGGCGCCACGCGATACAAGCGCGCCGGCGTGGCCAGCCAGGTGGTGCCATCGGCCGCCACGAAGCGTTGAGTCACCGGTTCGTCCGGTGGCAGATTCGTTTCGCCCGCAGACGACAACCGCTCTCCCGCCAGGTGGACTTTGCCCGCCTCGTCCTCGTAAAACGCGCCATTCTGCGCCCACAGCCGGGGAAACCGTTGCGAGTGCCAGACACGGTCGGCGAACACGCGCGTCACGGCGTTTTCCGTCCCGGCCCAAACGCCTCCCGAACTGGCCGCCACCAGTCGCGCCACCGTCAGTTCCGGCAGGCCCTCGGTTTTGCCGAAGTAGGTGAACGCGCGGCCGGCGTAACGGATCAGGCCTTCGCCCGTGCCGATCCACAAGATTCCGTCGCGGTCCTCCGCGAGTGCCAGGCAGTCGTCGCTGCGGAAGGCCGGGGCGTTGTGGTGGGTGAAGACCTTCAGGCGCACGCCGTCGAAGCGGACCAACCCGCTCACGGTGCCCAGCCACAAGAATCCGTCCCGCGTTTGCAGGACCGTCTGGACGCGGTTGTCGGGGAGGCCGTGCTCGATGGTCCAGGTGGTGACGCGGTAACTTCCGTCGCGATTCGCGTCGGAAATGCCGGTCGCTGGCGGAGACACCCCTTGCCCGTCCGCCGCTTCGAGGGTGAAGCTCGCGAGCACCGCCGGCCAGAATGCCTTGTAACCCGCCATTGCTGCCATCTGTCCATTCAGCGAACCACTCCTGGCCGGCGCCCCTGGGCTAATGTCCGCGCGCCACCGCGGACTGGGCACGGCTCGGTTTCCGACCGGGCAACCAAAAGTCCTGCCACTGGAGCTGACATTCCTTCACCATTTGCACGGAGTGCTCCAACGCCTTCAGGTCGTCCCGACCGCCATTGTTCGTTCCGAACGTAAATTTCAGCCCCGCCTGCTTCGCGCGCTTGATGAACGCCGCCGAAGGCAGACGGAACCGGTCGTTGATTTCGATCGCGACGCCGCCCTTGACGGCGGCGTCGATGACTCGCTGCATCCGCTCCGGCGTCCACTGGCGGTCGTAATCCGCGGCGATGGCGTCAGGCAGGTAGGTGGGGTTGACCCAGATATCCACCGGCTCCCGCTCCAAAATGCCCACCGTCTGCGCCACCAGCAGGTCCATGAACGCCTGCGGGTCGCCGACCTCGACCTCGTCCTTGATCCACAACCGCATGCGCTTGCCGTGGCGGTCGAAGATCGTCATCGCGTCGGTGAACACGTAGTCGAACCGCGCCACCGCCGGCAGCGAAAAGAGTTTCACCCACTCGCGACCCTCGGCCTGCATGCCGGCGAAGACCAACGGTTCCCGCAAGTCCTGCAAGGCGCGGTCGATGCCGGCGTCATTCGTGATCGCGAAGCCGAGGCCGCAATTGACCGCCACGCCGGCGCCGATGCCGGTGCGATAAAACCGCTGCAACACGTCTGCCATCGTCAGGCCGCCTTTGAGATGTGTGTGCAGGTCCACCACGGGATAGTTCTCGGCGTACAACGCCGCCAAGTCCGGCGAAATCCGGTACGGCGCCGGGGCGTCCGCCGCCCGCGCCGGCAGGTCATCCGGCAACGGGCGCACGCGGAGATGGCGAAACGCCACCTGGCTGCCGGCATCGTGGCATTGCAGGGCGAACGTGCCGTGCGACAACCGGCGGCCTGGCTCGGCAGGCAGCGGGCCGGTTTCGACGTAGTCCACCACCAGCAGGTCGTTCACGCGCACCGTGACGCGCGGACCGCGCACGGCGATGCTCAGCGTGAACCAGGTGTCGTCGGGGACGAT
>JAKCAB010000811.1 GCA_021839785.1 bacterium
CTCAGCGCCTTCAAAGGCAACCGTGAAAGCAACGATCACCTCGCCGGAGAAGAAGCCGCTCTGGGGCGCGATCTTCAACACCGGCAACACTTCGGTGAGAGTGAGGATTTGGTCAGCGGCCACCCCTTTCAGTTCTTGCGAGTTTCCCGATGGCCATTGGATTTGAATGGCATCCACCGTAGCGCTTGCGCCAAGACCAAAATGGGCGTCCAGCGAAGCACCGCCCCAGCCGTCTCCGCTGCTGATCTCGCGCGTCTGCCAGTGTTCGCGGTCATTTACAGTGGTCTTGAGGCGAATCCTGGCTCCGATCGCCGAACGGTTTGTAGCCACTCCCGAAAGCCGGAGCGTAAGCCAGTGATGGTCATTGCCGCCGTTGCGGTAAAGCTGGCTTTGGCCTCCGCCCCATTTGGCGAGGAACAGATCGAGAAAACCGTTGCCGTCGTAGTCCGCCAGGACCACGGCGTCGCCACTGGACCCGGCCAGAGTCGGAGGTTCTGTCGTGACACGCGTGAAAGTACCGTCGCCGCTGTTGTGGTAAATATAGCAGGACGGGCCGCTGAAGTTGGCTACGAAGAGGTCGAGATAGCCGTCATTGTCGTAGTCGGCCCAGGCGCATCCGTTGAAATCCCCATGATCGTTGACCACTACGCTGGTTTTCACCTCTGAGAAAGTGCCGTCGCCGTTGTTGTGGTAAAGGAAGTTTCGCCCAAGGCGGTTGGCCACGAACAGGTCCAGAAATCCGTCGTTGTCGTAATCCCCCCAAGCCGCGCCCACCGAGTAACCGCCACCCGTGCACACCGCCGAGTCGGTTACCTTGATCAGGGCGCCTCCGACATTATGGAATAACGAGTTGTCTTGGTTACCTCCGTTGGCCACAAACAGGTCAAGGTTGCCATCGTTGTCGTAATCCCCCCACGCCACGCCGACCGCCGATTTCGCCTCGGCCGCCGGTGTATCGTTCACCCGCGTGAAGGATTGGCCGGCATGGTTCTTGAAGAGGCGGTTTTTGCCGCTCAAGTCAGCCAGGAACACGTCGAGATATCCGTCCTTGTCGAAGTCCCCCCACGCGGCTCCCACCGTGTCGCCGAAAGCCGCTGGAAACGCTGCTTCCGAAAGAAGCTCGAACGTGCCATCGCTGCGTTGGTGGTAAATCACGCTGGTTCCACCACTCCGTTTCCCCACCAGCAAATCCAGCCTGCCATCATTGTCGAAGTCACCCCAGGCACAACCGTGGGAGGTGCCCAGCGTGGGTGGCAGCAAGCTAGATGTGAGTCTGAACGTGCCGTCGGGTTCGTTGTGGTACAGCCGATCCCTTCCGCTGGAATCGGTGACGAAAAGGTCCGGCCGGCCGTCATGGTCGTAATCGCCCCAAGCCGCTCCCGGCGAAGTTCCGAGGTCATCCGAGAAACTGTTGTCCGTCACGGCGGTGAAAAGCACCACCGGCGCTTGAGCGGCCTGCTGGATCAACTGGAGACCGTTAAGAACCGCCCTGCCGCTCGTACCCGGCTTGACTTCGATTCTCAGCCCGCCGACTCCGTCGGATACCACATCGGCAAACCGGACATATTGAACGCCCTCGCGCCAGTAATCGGCATTCCAGCCGGGAGCTGTCCCGATGCTCTTTGTACCGTAGTCGGTGCCGTAGCCTTCCACGTGAAAGACACCATTCTCGGTGTCGCCAAAACCGTGGCCATACAGAAGCAAATCGTAATGCCCTGCCGGCGCTTGAGTGAGTGTGACCTGGATGGCGCTGTTGCCGTCGGGTTGCGGGTAAAGATACGTCCCAAACATCGGGTCGCTGGCGCCCGAGCCTCCCGCCCCTGCCGCGTTCGTGACTGACACCTCGATCGGCGAGGCGGAGCCGTCAGCCCACTTCAAGTTGGCAAGTTCGCCGGAGCTTCGGAATCCACCAGCGCCATCGTCCCGGCTGTAAAGGTTCCAGAAATCGCCGGCACTTTGACCGACAGCCGATGGGCCGGCCTTCTGACTGGTGGAGCCAGTGCCAAAATCGAGGTTAAGCAAGCTCTCCGCTCTGCCGGTAGCAACAGCAACGAGGGCGACGAGCAACGCAAAGCGTCGCAAGCGGGGGAGGAGGTTCTTTGGCATAGCGTTCCCAATGGCTCAGTATTTCCGAAGCAGAAGTTGAGGTTTTTTACCGCATTTTACACGCCATGTCAAAGCGCAAGTTATTGCGCCGCAAAATAAAAATCCCTGAGAACAATTTCAACAGAAAGCATGAGCTATCTCCCAAGCGTTCCTTCGGTAGTCCGGGTCCTGTAAAGTCGCGCAATCCGCCACCGGGCGCATCCCAACTGCTCGTCGGGTGCTCAAGGGCCGTAGCCGGCCGCTGCAAGGTTCAATCCCCCGGACCATTGCGATGCCAACGTGAACGGCGCGCGCAGCCGCCTCGCCGGCAGCACCCTTGCAGCCGCGGGGGCGACGCGCACTGGGTTGCTCGCAGAATTCCAGGAAGGTGACCGGGAGGTTCGACAAGGTGCCGCGGCGGGTGGTGGCCGTCGTCCGACGATGGTAGCCGCCGTCTGACGACGGCAGCCACGGTTGCGACCGAGACTTTCGCGCACCCGCGTTTTTTCCCATTGTCAGACCGCCGCCAAGCGGAGATAAGGCAGCGCTTTCCGGCTGGCCTTGGCGACGCCGGACACGATGCGTTTCTTGATGTTGAATTGGCGCGACCCGAAGAACCCGCTGGCCGGCGGGGCGGAGCGCGTGACCGAAGGTTACCTCGCCGCTCTGCGCGCGCGCGGGCATGAAGTCGCGTGGTTCACCTTCGCGTTTCCGGGCGCGCCAGCCGAGGAGGAACTGCGCGGCATCCGCGTCATCCGCGCCGGCGGCAAGGGCACCGCGATTTTCGCGGCGCGCCGCTGGTATCGCCGCCAGCCACGCTTCGACTTGGTGATCGACCAGCACCACGGCCTGCCGTGGTTCGCGCCTTGGTGGTGCGGCACGCACTGCGTCGCCTACATCCACGAAGTCTTGGGGCCGATCTGGAAATCGTTTTACCGCCCGCTCACCGCCGCCGTTGGCCGCTGGCAGGAGAAGCGGATGCTCTGGCTGTACCGGAACACCCAGTTTTGGACCGCCTCCGCGTCCACGAAAATCCTGTTGGAACAAATCGGCGTGCGGCGCGTGCAATTGATTCCGTACGGCGTGGACACGCAGGCCCTGCCCGCCTTGCCGGACAAACCGCTCGCTCCGCCGGTGCGCCTGATCGTCGTCTCGCGACTGGCGCCCAACAAACGCGTGGACCACGCCATCCGCGCTTACGCGCTCCTGCGCCAACGCGGTGTGGACGCGCGGCTGACGGTGGTGGGCAGCGGCGTGATCGAGGCTGCCTTGCGCGAACTCGCCGCCAAACTGGCAGACCGTTGGCCGGTCGAATTCACCGGCGCCCTGTCCGAGGCGGCGAAGGACGCCCGATTGCGCGACGCGCATCTGCTCTTGCACACCTCGCTGCGCGAAGGCTGGGGGTTGAACGTCATCGAGGCCAACGCGATGGGCACCCCCGCGGTGGTTTATCCGGTGGCGGGCCTGATCGAGTCCACGCTGGACGACCAGACCGGCATCGTCACGCCAGTGGAAACGCCGGAGGCCCTGGCCGGGGCGATCGAGTCGTTGATGCGCGAACCGGAGCGTTACCAGCGGCATCGGGTCGCCGCCTGGGAACGCGCCAAGACCTTTCATTGGAGCCAAGTGCTGCCGCCCGCGTGCGATTGGCTCGAGGCGCAGGCGCGCGGGGCGCAGGCTTGAATCCGTGACCCCGCCCGGCACTCTGTGGTGCGCCTATGGGATTAACCGCCGAGTCGATCCGTTTTCTGCTGGAAGCCCGCCGATCCGGCGCTTCGTTCGCGAAGGTCCTCACCTTCGGCCGGCAGGATTTGTGGGTCAGCCCCGAACGGCTTCTCGCCTTGCTCCGGGAGTTCGACGGCGCCAAACCCGCTGCCGCCGAGGCCGAAATAAAGCAGCGCCTGCATGCGGCCACTTGGCGCGCGGGCGCGTTCTTCCGCCAGTTGGGGGCCGCCGAAGTCATGTCCTGCGACGCCTCCGCTTACGAAGGCGCGGAGTTGATCCACGACCTGAACCAGCCGCTGCCGCCGCAGTGGTGGGAACAATTCGACCTGGTGCTCGACGGCGGCACGCTCGAACACGTTTTCAACCTGCCGACCGCGCTGGCGAATTGCATGAAATTGGTGAAGCCCGGCGGTCGCGTGGTGTTTTTTACGCCGACAAACAACTACTGCGGACACGGCTTTTACCAATTCAGCCCCGAACTGTTCTGGCGCGTCTTCGGACCGGCGAACGGTTTCCAGATCGAACGCCTTCAGGCGATGGTGGACACGGCGGGATTCGCGAGCCTGTTCGGCGTCAAGTACGCCTTTCCCATTACCGGCGTTCGGTGGGACGTGAGCGATCCCGCGCAGATCCGTCAGCGCGTGCTGCTGGTCAACGACGCCCCGGTGCTGCTGTTCGTCCAGGCTCGGAAGGTCGCTTCGGTTGAACCCTTCCAGTCTTGGCCGCAACAAAGCGATTACACCGCGCAATGGCAGGATGGCTCTCCCATCAAACCGCTCGCCGCCACCACGGCCGGCGGCGGACTGGCGGGCTGGCTTTTGAAGCGCTTCCCCGAATCGCTCTGCCGGGAACTGCTGCCCCGGCTGGCCGGCTGGATCACACCGCTGCGCAAACGCCGATTCCTGCGCAACCTTTCCTTCGCCAACCGCACCGCCTATCGTCGCGCCAGGAAGTGACCGGATCGCGCCATGAGTGAGACTCCAACTGCGCCCGCTGCCCGCGTCCCGACCCAAGTGGTGGTGACCGTCGTTTACGGGGCGCACGCGGAAAAGCTCGATCACACCTTCACGAGTTTCGCGCGCAACCCGCACCTGCCGCTGCACGCTTTTGTCATCGGTCAGCAACTGCCCAGCCGGCGTATTCCTGGCATCACCTACCATCTGCGCGCCCCGGACCCGGCCTACTCGCACCCAATGCGGGACGCCGATTTTCGGCGGTGGCAATTCATCGACGAGCTCGACGTCGAATACGCACTGGTCGTGGACGGCCATGACGTGCTGTGCCTCCGGGAACTGCCTTCGCTTGCCGAATTGCTCCGCGGCGGCTGGGTGGGCGCGTGCGTCGAGCACGGCGGCGGACGCCACTTGGGAGGCGGCTTGTACACGAGCAACTTCGTCAATGCCGGCGTGACGTTTTGGAACGTGCGCGCCTCCCGCGAACTCAGGCAAGAAGTGCTGCGGCGCGGCAAGCGCAACTTTCGAAACCTCCAGGACGACCAGTTGACCTTGAACGAAGTGCTGCACGCGCAGTTCTTCGACCACCTGACGCTGTTGCCTTGCCATTACAACTACCGCGCTTCGCTCGGCGCCGGTCCCTGGCGCTGGCCCCGGACGACGAGCCTGGACGGCATCCGCATTTACCACAACGGCCATTGGGTGAAAACCGCCAAGAAGCTGAGCCGCCTGGAACCGTTCCCGCGTTTGCCGGAACTCCCGCCCGATCCGGGACCGCTCTCGCCAGCCAGGCAACGCTGGCGCCGCTGGCTTTGCCGTTGGCGCAAGGAAGGGTATTGACCGGGGCTTGCCCCCGTGAGCCGAAGGAAGTGCTCGCCGGCCGTAGCCGCGGACGTCAGTCCGCGCTGGCCCGGCAAGAGGGTGCGCCGACTAACGTCGGCGGCTACCACGGAGTCAAGGTTCAGCCGCCGCCGGCCTGCAGTTCGTAACTCAAAAACGAGAGACAATAGATCGCGGCCGTTTCGCTGCGCAGGACAAGCGGGCCCAGGCTGATCGGCACGGCGCCAGCGCCACAAATCGCTGCGATTTCCGTTGGCGTGAAGTCGCCTTCCGGGCCGATCCAAACCGCCACCTCCGCGGGCAATCGCCCGTGCTGGGCGCGAAAGGCCTCGATCGCCGCCCGCGGATGCGCCGCGCCGGGATGCAGCGACCCGACCAGCATGAGTTCGGCCCGCACGCCCCCGGCGAGCACTTCCTTCAACGGACGCGGGGGCGCGATGTCCGGCA
>JAKCAB010000027.1:0-1937 GCA_021839785.1 bacterium
GCTCAACGCCGCCGAGACGGGCCACCTCGTGCTGGCCACGGTTCATTCCGGCACCTGCGCGGAAGCGTTGCAGCGCGTCGTCCTGGCCTTCCCGTCCGAGATCCAAAGCAGCATCAGCGCGCAGCTCGCGGACTGCCTCCTCGCGGTGGTTTGCCAGCGCCTCCGCTTTCGGGCCGATCTGCAAATCCGCGTTCCGGAGTGCGAGATCCTGCGCCCCAGCACTTCGGTCAAGGCGTTCATCCGCAACCGCGACTTCTTCAAAATTCCGCAAGTGCTCGAAACCGGTGGCGAGCACGGGATGTGGACCTTCGAGCGCTATCAAAACTGGTTGAACCGCCAAACGCGGTGGCACGTTGCCGACCGACCCGACGAAGCCCCCGACGAGGAACCCGCGCCGCGCCCACCGGAACCGGTCTTGCCCAGCACCGACGCACCTTGGGTCAAACCTGCGGCCGTTGCCGGAAAAGCCGGCCCCCCCGGCGGAACCGCGACGCCTACCAGCCAGCCTGGTGCCCCGATCGAAATCGAACCCGTCGAAGGCGGCCTGCCGGAGTTGATCAAGCGACTCTCCTGACGCTTCGCCGGTGCTTGGGTCGGTGCTGGCATCGGGTCGCGGCTTGGACCGCCACGCTCCTGGCGGGCATCCGGCATCCGGCATCCAGCGTCCGACGCTGTCTTTCCTTCGTCCCGTCCTGGCTCGACCCCTGCCCTGTGACCGCGTAGGTTGCGGCCATGATTACGCGCTACTCCCGCCCCGAAATGCGGGCCATCTGGACCGACGAAAACAAGCTCAAGACCTGGCTGCAAATCGAACTGCTCGCCAGCGAGGCGCTGGTCGAGGAAGGTGTCGTGCCCGCGGAGGACTTCGCGAAAATCAAAACTGGCTGCGACCAGTGGTTCGCCGACCTGTCCGGTCTGGTGGCCCGACAGCGCGAATTGGAGAAGACGCTCAACCACGATGTCATCGCCTTCACCACCGCCGTGGCCGAGAAGATCGACGAGGGGAGCGCACGCGGCTCGCGTGCCGCGCGAACCGGCCCGGTTCGCGCCCCGTCCGCCAGCCGCTGGTTCCACTTTGGCCTCACCAGCAGCGACGTGGGCGACACCGCCTACGCCGTGCAAATGGTCCAGTCGGCGGACATCCTGATCGCCGACGTGAAGAAAGCGCGCGAGTCCATTGCCCGGCGGGCCAAGGAATACAAGTTCACCCCTTGCATTGGCCGCAGCCACGGCATCCACGCGGAGCCAACCACCTTTGGCCTCAAGCTGGCGCTCATGTACGACGAATTCGGCCGCGCCCTCCGCCGGCTCGAAACGGCCCGCGAAACCGTCGCCGTGGGCAAAATCTCCGGCGCCGTCGGCACCAGCGCGCACCTGTCGCCGCGGGTCGAGGCGTACGTCTGCAAGCAGCTTGGCCTGCGCGCCGCGCCCATCGCCACGCAAGTCGTCCAGCGCGACATCCACGCGGAATTCCAGACCACGCTGGCCCTCGTCGGCGCAAGCATCGAGCGTTGGGCCGTCGAGTTTCGCCACCTCCAGCGCACCGAAGTGCTCGAAGCCGAAGAGCCGTTCGCCAAAGGCCAGAAAGGCAGCAGCGCCATGCCGCACAAGCGCAACCCGATCACCTGGGAACGCCTCACCGGCCTGGCGCGCGTGCTTCGCGGCAACGCCCTCGCCGCGCTGGAAAACGTCGCCCTCTGGCACGAGCGCGACATCAGCCACAGCTCGGTCGAGCGCATCATTTTCCCGGACAGTTGCACGCTGCTCGATTACATGTTCGGCCTGCTCACGCGCTTGATGGAAGGTCTCGCCGTCTATCCCGAGAACATGAAGCGCAACCTCGGCCTGAGCTTGGGCATGTGGAACAGCCAGACCGTGCTGCTCGCCCTCATCCGCAAGGGCCTCACGCGCGAAGCCGCCTACCAGCTCGTCCAGGA
>JAKCAB010000027.1:1947-3577 GCA_021839785.1 bacterium
GGAAGTCAAACACGCCGGCGGCGACGACGCGGATTTTGTGGAACAACTCAAAGCCGATCCCACCGTGGCGCGCCACTTCAAACCCGGCGAACTGGAGCGACTTTGTTCGCTGGATTTCCACTTCAAGGAAGTGAACCGCCGGTTCAATGAACTGGGGCTTTGAGCGTCCCAGCCGTGAGGCAAAAAGCGCTTGGGCCTGGCTGGTCCCGATCAGAGCCGATCGGAAGGCGAAAAACACGCTGCCACGGTCTATCCGCCAAGACTGCTTGTGTTAACCTTCTGCCGTGCCCGAACTGCCGGATATTGTGGTTTACCTCGAGGCGCTGGAGCGGCGCGTGTTGCACCAACCGCTCCAGCGGGTGCGCATCGCCAGTCCGTTCGTGCTGCGAACCGCGGTGCCGCCGATTCGGAGCCTCGAAGGGCAGCCGGTCACGCGCTTGCGCCGGCTGGGAAAGCGGATTGCTTTCGGCTTCGAGGACGACCTTTGGCTGGTATTGCATTTGATGATCGCCGGCCGGCTTCACTGGCGCAAACCGGGCGCGAAGTTGGCCGGAAAGATCGGTCTGGCCGCGTTCGATTTTCCAACTGGCACCCTGCTGCTCACCGAGGCCGGCACCAAGAAACGCGCTTCGCTCCACGTCGTGCCTGACGCGACCGGGCTGCGCGACCACGACCCAGGTGGACTGGAGATCATGGGTTGTACAGTCGATGATTTCGCCGTCGCGCTCACCCGCCAAAACCACACTTTGAAACGCGCCCTGACCGACCCGCGACTGTTCAGCGGCATCGGCAACGCGTATTCGGACGAAATCCTTCACCGCGCGCGGCTCTCGCCGGTGGCGTTGACGCGGAAGCTCGAGCGCGAGGAAGTCGAGCGCCTGCACCGCGCCACGCAGGAAATCCTGAGCCATTGGATCAAGGTCCTGCGGGCGGAGACAGGCGAAGGTTTTCCGGAGAACGTGACCGCGTTCCGACCGGACAGGGCCGTGCACGGCAAGTTCGGCCAACCCTGTCCGGTCTGCGGCGCGAAGGTGCAACGCATCCGCCACGCCGACAACGAGACGAATTATTGCCCCGGCTGCCAGACCGGCGGGCGGTTGCTGGCCGACCGCTCGCTCTCGCTCCTGCTCAAACAGGACTGGCCAAAGACCGCGGAGGAACTGGAGGAACTGCGGGCCGGCGGCCACCGCTGAGTTCAGCGCCAGGCTTGGGCGGGCAAACGCCGCCTCCCCCGCTCAGGCAAAGAACGGGGCCAACACGTTCCGCGCGACCTTCAGCGCGCGCTGCCGACCTTCGAGCGAACTGCCGAACGTGCCGTCCTCGACTTCGATGCACACCGGGCCTTCGTAGCCGACGGCCTGCACCGCGGCCAGAAAACGAGCCCAGTCGATGTCGCCGTAGCCGGGGATGCGCGGCTCGTGCCACTCCAGCGGGTAAGCGAAGATGCCCACGTCGTTCATGCGCTCCCAGCGGATGCGCACGTCCTTGGCGTGCAGGTGGAACAGCTTGTCCTTGAACTCCGCCAACGGCGACGCCGGATCCATGAATTGCAGGATGAAGTGCGACGGATCGTAGTTCAGCCCGAAGTGGTCGCTGGGGATGTCGTTGAACATCCGCCGCCAGATCGCCG